>JAHEEO010000247.1 GCA_024640665.1 Rhodospirillales bacterium
TATTTCATGGCGCTTTGTCTCTGGATCAATTGTTCAGCGCGCGACCACTGCTTGGCTATGCCGACTACCGAACGCCGATTAAAGGTCTGTATCTGTGCGGCTCCGGCACTCACCCCGGCGGCGGTGTCAGCGGTGCGCCCGGGTACAATGCTGCGCGGGAGATCTTACGCGACGCGAGAAAATCCATGCCTGCCTAGCCGCGGCTGCGATTAATCAGTTACTCAAAATGCTGAGCTGTCGAAGCAGTTCCACACTCAAGAATCCATCTGCAACCAAACCCCGACTGCTTTGCAATGCGCGCAAAGCGGCTCTCGACCTTGAACCGAAAATACCATCGGCCGGACCCGGGTCATACCCTTCGCTAGACAAGAATCTTTGCAGTACGGCAACCGTGCTGCGTTCGATGCGCGGGCCGGACGGCGGTGGCTTCGACAAAGCGGCCCCGCCGGCAATGCGATCAGCCAGGTGACCTACTGTCAGCGCAAAATGTTCGGAACGATTCCAGCGCATGATGACATCGAAATTCTTGTATACAACAAAGGCCGGCCCATGTTGTCCGGAAGGGACCAATATCGACGCGTCAATATCGAGCGCCGGCAGCGGACGGCCCATTGCGTCGGTAATGCCGCTGCTAGACCATGCAGACAACGCCATACGATTGGTGCGTCCCGTCGCAGCAAAATCGAACCCTTGCGGCAAAATTACTTCGCGCCCCCACCTTAATTCGGACTGCCAGCCTATCTGCTGCAGAAAGTTCGCTGCGGATGCCAGAGCGTCTTCGGCGTCGCCCCAAAGGTCGATTCGACCATCGCCATTGCCATCCACTCCATAACGAGCATAGTTGCTTGGCATAAACTGGGTTTGACCCATGGCGCCGGCCCAAGAGCCGATCATTTCACCGTGTGCGACATCGCCCTGCTCAGCAAGTGCCAGTGCCGTTAAAAACTCCTGCGAGAAATAGTCGCCGCGTCGGCCTTCGCAGGCCAGCGTAGACAACGAGTCGAAAACCGACACATCGCCCAATACGCGGCCGAAATCAGTTTCCAATCCCCAGAACGCAACGACATATTGACCCGGCACACCGAACCGGCGCGTCAGCCTATCCAAAAGTGGCCGATACTGCGTATAGAGCTCGCGTCCAAGTCGTATGCGTCTTTCGTTAATACGTCGACCGAAATACTCTGAAAACGTATCCAGAAACTCGGGTTGACTGCGATCAGCAGTGACGACGCGTGGCCGTGGCTGAATCCCCGCGAAAACCGTTTCAACTAAAGATGGGTTGATTCCGTCGGCCAATGCAGTTTGTTGCAACGATGCCAAGCATTGGTCGAAATCTGCCTGCGACAGTGCCGATTGAGCGAAACCGAGATTCGCCAGAAATAAGAGCGTTAGCGCGCGCATGGTCACTCCAATACCTTTGCAGCGAGTGCGGTTTGAATATCCATTCCACTCGGCTGTTGGTACAAGTGCAATCCGAACACCGGCGTAATGGCAATAATGTGGTCGAATATGTCGGACTGAACATCTTCATATTTACGCCATTCAGTGGTCCGGGTAAAGCAATAAATCTCCAGCGGCAGCCCATGTTCGCTCGGAGCTAGTTGGCGGACGAGCAATGTTGCCTCGGGGTTTACCGCAGGATGATTCTTCAGATAGTGAAAGACATAGGCCCTGAACGTTCCGACGTTTGTTAGACGCCTTGCATTCGGCGATTTTTCGGCTGCAGCGCCGAGCGCCTTTCGAGCGGCGGCCAGTTCCTCACGTTTGGATGCAAGGTAAGGTTGCAAGAGCCTGATTTTCTCCAGGTCCTTGATTTCATCCTCGGTTAGAAATCGAATAGAAGTCTGGTCAATGCGCAGCGATCGTTTGATACGCCGACCACCAGACTCAGACATGCCCCGCCAGTTCTTGAAAGAGTCGGCAATCAGTTTGTGCGACGGAATGGTAGTGATGGTTCGGTCGAAGTTTTGAATCTTGACCGTATGTAAGGCAACTTCGATGACATCGCCGTCTGCACCGAACTGGGGCATTTCTATCCAGTCGCCGACGCGAACCATGTCGTTTGCATTAAGCTGCACACTCGCCACGAAACCAAGAATAGTGTCCTTAAAGACCAGCAGAACGATTGCAGTCATCGCACCAAATCCGCTCAGCAACAAGAGCGGCGACCGGTCAATTAAGACGGAGACGATTAGCAACCCACCGATGATAAAAATGATCAGACGCAAAAGCTGCACAATGCCGCGGAGAGACTTGCCTTGCGAAGCCGGGTTCCGTTCATAGACCTCATTGCCGGCAGCGAGTACACAACTCAACGTCAGCGTGACCACTAAGATCAGATAGCAAAGCGATAGGTTCTTGACGAACTGCAAAAACACGCCACTGAGACCCGGGATGAAGTCGACGCCCAGCAACAACACTATCGCCGGCACCACTTGAGCCGCCCTGCTATAGAAGCCGTGCCGCAGAACTATGTCGTCCCAGTCGAATTGATTGCCTCTGATAATCTTGGTCAATATTCGCAGCAAGACTTGCTTTACGAGAAGATCAGCCGCGATTGCGCTGGCAACCAGCACAAGAAAAGCGAGTATTGACGGCAAGATAGGATGAATAGCTTCGATTTGGTCTAGCATTGCGTCCTCAAATGGCCCCGGGGCGGGGCTCCTGAAACTATAACGAAATTCAATTGCACGCTCACGCAAACCTACGTTATGCAATAGATTCAGGTATAATCCAGGGACTTCAGATTAACGAAGGAACTTAACGTTGCGAGCTTTCTTGTTCGTCGTTCTAGCCTCGTTTTTAAGCACCTGCACCACAGCTCCGTCATTACTCGATCAAATTGTTGCTAGAGGCGAATTGCGCTTTGTTACGCGCAACTCGCCGACCACATTTTTTCTGGGGCCGCAAAAGCCTCAGGGCATCGAGTACGACTTGGCGCGGGGCTTTGCCGAGCGTTTAGGCGTTGACTTAATCATCGATACGGCCGATCAGCCCGGGCAGGTTTTGCCGACCCTGTTCGATGGGAGAGCACATGTGGCTGCAGCTGGCCTGACGATTGACGCCAATTCAATCGACGCCGTGCAATTCGGTCCCGACTATCAGTCGTCTGCGCAACAGGTCATTTACCGCCGCGGCGCTCGCAGGCCGAAGAGCATTGAGGATCTGCAAGGAGGGCGTCTCTCGGTCACAGCAAACCCTGAACATGTCCGATCCCTGGAATTGGCGCGCCTCGAGCATCCGGACTTGACGTGGTCGGAAGACAGTGTTGCCAGCGTCGAAGAACTCGTTAAAAAAGTTAGCAACGGCGAAATCGATTACACCGTCGTCGATTCCAACTTGTTTGCCATTTTGCGTCAGTACCACCCCGAGGCTCGTGAAGCATTCCAACTCAGCGAGACGAAACCCATTGCATGGGCGATTCCAGACAACGCTCCGAAACTGCGCGAGGCTGTCGCGGCCTACTTCGCAGAAATCAAGGCCACCGGCGAACTCAATGCGCTCGTTGACAAGTACTACTTTGCCGCGCGCAACTTCGACTACGTGGGCTCGCGCGCATTCGTCCGTCACATGCAATCTCGGCTGCCTCAGTACCAACGCCAGTTTCAGGTGGCTGCGGAACAAAGCGGTTTCGATTGGCGTCTGCTGGCTGCAATTGCGTATCAGGAATCTCACTGGCGGCACGATGCTGTTTCGCCCACCGGCGTGCGTGGCATCATGATGCTCACCGAAGATGCAGCGTCTACCGTCAAAATCGCTGATCGTGAAGATCCGCATCAAAGCATTGTCGGAGGTGCCCGGTATTTGGCCCGTATGGTCGAGAAAATCCCGGAACGCATACCCGAAAAAGATCGCCTGTGGATGGCACTTGCTGCCTATAACATCGGCTTCGGGCACCTCGAAGACGCGCGCATCATTACGCAAATGAACGGTGGAGATGCCGACTCATGGGATGCAGTGCGCGAGCATCTGCCGTTGTTGACAGATGAAAACTGGCACAGCCGAGTACGCCGCGGCTACGCGCGTGGAGATGTTCCCGTGTTATACGTCGACAATGTCAAGCGCTATTACCAATTGCTCCAGTGGGCGGTAGACGACGCACCGCCTGCCGACACACCCAATATTTTGCCGATTGATCGCGGCCAGCGAACGGCTCAAGTGGTAACGGAAATTACCGCCGCCGAGAAAAAAACACTGTAAGCAATTCACCGCACTTCTCGGCTAACTCGCCACCGACAATTTCTATTTTGTGGTTCATGCCCGGCGCCGATGGGATATTGAGCACAGTTCCGCATGCACCCGTTTTGGGGTCTGGCGCCCCATAAACCAGCCGTCGCATGCGCGCATGCACAAGCGCAGCAGCACACATTGCGCAGGGCTCCAGCGTTACATACATCGTGCAGCCCGGCAT
>JAHEEO010000043.1 GCA_024640665.1 Rhodospirillales bacterium
TGCCAGAGCTGCCAGAGCAAAAGCGGGCCAGGTTTATCGAGCAGTACGAACTCAGCAAATACGATTCGGGCGTATTGACGGGACAACGGTCGCTCGCCGACTTTTTCGAGGCCGTGGCGGCAAGTACCACAGCGCCACCGAAGCTGGCAGCAAACTGGATCATCTCGGAATTAACAGGCGCCCTGAACAAAGCAGACCTAGACATCGAACAATGCCCCGTTAGCGCTGATGATCTCGCCGCGCTGCTAGACAAGATCAATGACAATACGATTTCTGGAAAAATTGCCAAAGAAGTGTTCGACGCCTTATGGAATGAGGGCGGTAACGTCGCCGACATCATTCGCGAGCGCGGCCTCGAGCAAATCACCGACACCGATAGCATTGCCGCATTGGTCGATAACGCGATAGAAGACAACCCCAATCAAGTGGAGCAGTATCGCGCGGGCAAGACCCAGATTATCGGTTTCTTGGTCGGCCAGGTTATGCAAGCGTCACAAGGCAAGGCCAACCCGCAGCAAGTCAACGCAGCACTGCGTAAGAAGCTCGATGTGTCCTAATGAACGAAGCGCAAAACTTCCTCTTCGAGAACCACGGCATTAGAGGCGGTATCGTCAGGCTGCGCGAAACCTGGTTGCAGACCATCGCTCAGCATCATTACAGCGAGACTGTGCGCCAACTCCTGGGCGAAACCGTTGCAGCAACAGTCCTGCTTGGCGCGTCGCTAAAAGACCAGCCAAAAATCTCGATTCAAATGCAGGGTAACGGCGCGCTGAGCCTATTGGTCGTTCAGTGCACCGGCGATCTGCGCGTGCGCGGAATGGCGCAAGCGCAACATGACCTGCCTGGCGAGAACTTATTGGGCTCAGGCCGACTCAGCGTCAATGTCGATACAGGTCGGGAAAATGGCTTTTTCCAGGGCATTGTGCCCCTGGCTGGCCCACGCATCACAGACTGCCTGGAATCTTATTTCGAAAAATCGGAACAACTGGCGACTAAGCTGTATTTATTCAGCGACGACGAAACGGCAAGCGGGCTTGTGCTGCAAATGCTGCCAGGCGCAGAAGATCACGAAGCGTTCAATACGGCCTGCATGCTCGCCAATACGTTAACAGCCGCCGAAATTAGAGCGGCAACCGCATCTGAATTGCTGCGGAAAGTTTTTTCCGGCTTCGACGTTCGGCTCTTCGCCGCGAAGCCGGTATTGCATGACTGTCGCTGCACACCCGAACATCTCGCCCGCATTGCCCGCATGCTGGGTAAGGAAGAACTCGAATCACTGGTCATCGAGCGCGGCAATGTAGAACTGACCTGCGAGTTTTGTAACCGGCACTTTCGTTATTCCGAAAACCAAGTCGGCGCCATACTCAGAGGCGAAGCTCCCAGCGCGAAGCTGCACTAGCTGCAGACAAACTGCCAGCTTGTGTAGCGCTTCGCTTGAGCTATTTACCCGCAGTTGGGGCAATTCGTTCTGGGCTTTACAGCCACTCGATTCCACACTCCGGTTTTTGCGTCCCAAAGCGACAGCACATTTGCGCGCGACTCCGCCTTGCCCAACAAGACCTGTATGGCCTCCATTGCCATTAGCGCCCCAATAACCCCGGTCACCGGTGCCAACACGCCGCTGCCCTGGCAGTCGCCCAGCCATTCATCGTCGTCGCTGTAGATACAGCGATAACATGGCCCACCACCGGACCGATTCAGAAAAGTTACGACCTGGCCTTCGAGCCGGATAGCGGCGCCGGACACAAGCGGCACCTGCGCGGCGACACAAGCATCGTTGACAACAAATCGAGTCGCAAGACTGTCTGTGCCGTCGAGCACGGCATCAACGTGCTTCATGACGCTAACGAGACGCGCAGAATCGCAGCGTTGGTCAATCGTTTCGATAGCTAGTTCCGGATTCAACTGAGACAACCGTGCGGCGGCCGCTGTTACTTTTGTTCGCCCAACATCCGCATCAGTAAACAACACTTGACGCGGAAGATTAGTGACATCGACAGCATCGAAGTCGTTCAAGACGAGTCGGCCAACGCCGGAACTGGCAAGGTACTGCGCCGCCGGACAACCCAGCCCGCCAAGCCCGACGATCAGCACCGAGGATGCTGCCAGTCGCGCCTGACCGGCCGCGCCAACCTCCGGCAAGACAATGTGTCGCGCATAGCGATTCGGCTCAGTCATCGGTTCGACTCATGATCGTGACCCGCTGATGACCCGCTAGATCGATCAGCACCCGTTCAACCAACATTCCGGACTGCGCCGCAATACCCGCAACCGCAGATGCTTGATCGTAGCCGTGCTCGAGCAGCAGACGACCGCCGCGCCGCAAGAAGCCCGGTGCATCGGCCAAGACAGCACGGATCGAATCAAGTCCATCTATCCCGCCATCAAGCGCGAGTTGTGGCTCGAACTGCAATGACTGCATGTGGGGATCCTGACTGCGCACATAGGGCGGATTACAGACGATGAAATCGAACGTCTGCACCGGCAAATCGGCAAACCAGTTTGATTCAATGAACTCAACATTTATGCCAAGTGCTGCCGCATTCGCAGCAGCGACAGCCAGTGCATCGATACTCACATCTACGGCCGTAACACTGGCATCCCGGCGCGCATGGGCTATCGCCAAGGCCAGCGCGCCGCTCCCGACACCCAAATCGAGCAGCGTGAACGCCTCCGCCGGGGCCAGCTCCAGCACTTCGTCAACGATCAGCTCAGTCTCGGGTCGCGGCACGAGCACATGACGGTCAACCTGCAAATTGAGTTCATGAAATGCACGCTCACCCACAATGTATGCAACCGGCTCGCCAGTGCAGCGCCTGTCTATGGCTGCCTTGAATTCCAGAACCTGGCAGCTCGTCAAGGCGTGACCAGGCCGCGCATAGACACTGGCCGGGCTGATCCCAACCAGAGACTCCAGCAAAACCATCGCGTCGGTACGGGCCTCGCTATGCGCACCCAACTCCGCTTGAGCCCACGCCAACAAACCGGACACGCTTACTTCACCTGGGCCACTCATCGCCGAGAACTGCTGCTGCAGCACCGCTTAAATGGAATCGCCAAGCTGCGACAACAGATTGGCCTGGTGCTCACTGACCAGCGCGCCGACTAATTCGTCAAGATCGCCTTCGATCATGTCCGGCAGCTTATAAAGCACCAGATTGATTCGATGATCTGTAACGCGGCCTTGCGGAAAATTGTAAGTACGAATCCGCTCAGAGCGGTCGCCAGACCCGACCAAGCTCTTGCGCGTCTGTGCCGTCTCCGCCTCGCGTTTGGCCTGTTCCGCATCGTGCAATTTGGCCTGCAGCAAACTCATGGCCTTGGCGCGGTTCTTATGCTGAGAACGCTCTTCCTGACATTCAACAACGATGCCTGTCGGTAAGTGCGTCAGCCGAATTGCAGAGTCCGTCTTATTGACGTGTTGTCCTCCTGCTCCTGAAGCCCGATAGGTGTCTTCACGCAAGTCCGACTTATTGACTACGATCTCTTCGAGATCTTCGGCCTCGGGCATTACCGCGACAGTGCAGGCAGAAGTATGAATCCGCCCTTGCGATTCAGTATCTGGAACGCGTTGAACGCGGTGTGCACCTGACTCGAATTTGAGCTTGGAATACGCGCCGGCGCCTTCGACACGGCAAATTATCTCTTTGAAGCCCCCATGATCGCCCTCGCTGGCACTCAGGACACTTACCTTCCAACCCTGGCGTTCGGCATAACGACTGTACATTCTGAATAGGTCGCCACTGAAGATAGCGGCTTCGTCGCCACCGGTGCCGGCCCGGATCTCGAGAAACAGGTTGGCATCATCGTTAGGGTCTTTGGGCACTAAATGAATCAGCAATGCGCGTTCGAGCGCCTCGAGCTGCTGATCTAACGATTCAGACTCTTCTTCACCGAGACGAACCATTTCAGGGTCGTCGCTGTTCTGGAGTTCCTGGGCTTCGCCAGCATCCGCGGAAACTTTCTCAAAACGGCGAAAATCCAAAACGATCGGCTCGAGCCGCGCATACTCTTTCGACAGGTCTCGAAATCGATTGTTATCGGCAATCGTTGCCGGATCACTCAATAGATGCGCGATTTCTTCGTAGCGCTCACTGAGCACGCTAAGCTTGTCTTGGATGGATTGCTTCACGCGCCGGCAGCAACCTGCGAAACAATGTGCACATCATGCTGCTGATACGGTATGGACAGGCCATTCTCTTCCAGCACCTGTTTGATTTTTTCCAGCAGCGCACCGCGCACCGGCCAATAGTCGCCGATTTTCACCCAGGGACGCACAGCGATATCCACCGAACTCGCCCCCAGTTCCAGCACCATGATGGTGGGAGCAGGATCGTCAAGTACCTGCTCATCGGCGCTCAATACATCTTGAATCAACGCCTTGGCGCGATGAATCTCGTCGCCATAGCCAATACTGATGACTAAATCGATACGCCGCGTTTCTTTTGCCGAAAAGTTGGTAATGCTACCGCCGTAAATAAGACTGTTGGGCACGATAACGGCCCGATTATCCGGGGTCCGGAGTTCAGTATTAAAAATGCTGATTTGTTCCACCACACCCGAGACTCCGGCCGCATCGATGAAATCGCCAACCCGAAATGGCTTGAAGAACACCAGCATAACGCCCGAGGAGAAATTCGACAGCGAATCCTTAAGCGCCAGACCAACGGCTAGACCAGCTGCGCCCAAGATCGCCAGGAAGTTGGTCGTTGGCACACCGAGAATACCTAACGCCGTCAGCGCAACCAGCACGAGCAGCGTTATGCGCAGTAAATTGCTGAGGAAATGGGTCAGCGTCGTATCTGCACCCGCTTTGCCTGCCGCTGAACGAAATGTGCTCGCGATCATCGCAATGATCAAGCGGCCCAGAACGAATACGACGAGTGCGGCGAGGATTCTGCCGCCCCAGGAAATGAGCAGTGCTCCCAGCAAATCCGGGTTCAGCCAGTCTCGAATCGCACCCATGATTTCCTCCATTTCCTATAACTCCAGCACAGTAACGCCGCAGATTCTGTCGCAGATTCCTTCTCAAGGCCAGCACGGCAGCGCTGGCGGCACCCGCAACAAGGCTGCGGTATAGTGCAAATAGGATCTAAGGGTGCCCCGATGAAGTACAAAGCAGTTGCAGTCGTTCTCCTCCTTGCCGGCTGCTCAGCATTCTCACAGCCATCTGACAACGACCAGCGCGTTGCGATCGACTCGTTTTATGTACTCGCAGAAGTTGCGTTAGAAAACGGCGAAACAGAAGAAGCGGCCCGCCTGTTGGTGCAAGCTGCTGAACTATCGTCAAACCCGCAGCTTGCCGAACGCGCAACGCGCCTTGCCGAAGAGACAGGGCGTACCGAATATGGGCTGCGCGCGGTCAGCCGCTGGGCGCAGCTCGCCCCTATGGATGACCGGCCGACTTGGTTCCGAGGCTTGTTCAACACACGCAGTGGCTTGTACGACGAGGCCGTTGACGATTTTATGGCCGTAGTCGACGGACTACCGGCAGATAGCATCGGATCGGGCTTAGCGCTGGTATTTGAAGCCCTGGCAAACGAGCCCAACAGCGGCGCAGGCACTTACATCATGCGTGAACTGGTGGAGGCCTATCCAGGCTATGCAGCAGGACACTATGCGCTGGCCAGACTGGCGCTGCGCTCCGGAAATTTCGACCTATGCCTCGAACACGCGAAGGAAGCCACTCGCATCGAACCCGACTGGCTCGATGCCCAATTGTTGCTTGCGCGATCATTGCTCGTCGGCGGTAACACGCAGGAAAGCCTGACGCTTATCGCGGAACTCGCACAACAAAACCCAGCCCCCGAAGTGCGTTTGCAGCAGGCCGAACTCTTATTGTCGGCCGGGCGCGGCGACCAGGCTGAAACCATTCTGAACGAAATTGTCGCCGCCGACCCAGAAATGATCGAAGCCATCCGTGCCTTGGCTTTTCTGCGCCTGGCCGAGGACGATCTTGACGCTGCCCAGCAGCATTTCGAAAGGCTACGCAACAGCGAACCCTACCGAAACGAGGCTTTCTACTATCTCGGCAGAATTGCTGAAACCAAGGGCTCGCAGCTGCAGGCAACCCGTTCTTATGCGCGCGTCATCGAGGGCAGTCACGTCGTCGAGGCGCAATTGCGCATTGCTCGAATCATGTATGAGCAAACCGGTGATGAAAACACCGCACTCGAACATCTGGAAGAATTCGGCAACGAAAATACAATGTTCGCCACCGACATGATTGTCGCTCGCAGCGAAATACTGCTGCAATCAGGCCAAGTCGACGCTGCGATGAAGCTTATCAGCGACTCGCTTGCTGAATCACCTTCCGATGTATCACTGCAGCAAGCCCATGTTCAGTTGTTCGTCAACATGGCGCAGGCCGCGAGTAACGAACGCGACTACGATACTGCCGGGGACATTCTCGATGACGCGTTAGACCTCTATCCGGGGAATATCACGCTCCGATACAGCCTGTCGCTGCTTTATGAAGATCAGGGCCGCATGCGCCGCGCGGCATCGACACTCAAAGCGCTCGTCGAAGAACAGCCCGACAATCCCGCGCTGCTCAATGCCTACGGCTATTTATTGACAGACCAGTACGAGCGGCACGCAGAGGCTCAAGAATTTATTAGCCGCGCACTGGCCATGGACCCTGACAATCCCGCGATTATCGACAGTATGGGGTGGGTGCTCTATAAGCTCGGCGACTATCGTGCCGCCCTCGACTACCTTGAGCGCGCCTACCGGCTTTATAACGACCCAGAAGTGATCGCCCACTTGATCGACACCCAGTGGATGCTCGGCGATCGGCAGTCGGCACTCGAATTGCTCGAAAAAGGGCTCGCCGAATTCCCCGAAAGTCGCCACCTGATAGAAGTAAACGATCGTCTGACTCAATGAGATGCATACTTTGCATCGCAGCGCTGGCGAGCATCGGCGCCTGCGCGACGCTGGATATCGAATCCGACGGATACACCTTCGAACAACGCCAACAACAACTTCTCGCAACGCCCAATTGGCAGATGCGCGGACGTATTTCTGTCGACACCGGCGCAGACGCCTATCAAGGGCGCTTCACTTGGCTGCAAAATGAAGATGTGCTGAGTCTGTTGATCCGTGGCCCGCTGGGCGCAGGTGGCGTCAGCATCAATGGCACCGCCGATAATCTCATCCTCCGCGCTCGGGGCGAGTCGCGGGTAATGCATGACGCTGAGACCGATCTATCCGAATTACTGGGTTGGTGGTTACCCATCTCAAGTTTGCGGCATTGGCTGCTTGGCTTGCCGGACGAGCGTTTCGATCATCGCGACGCCACCGTCGCATCTGAGTTGCTATCCGCGCTGAATCAACGCGGCTGGCAGCTAGATTATGCGAGTTACTCGCAAGAAGAATCATTGCTGATCCCATCCAGAATCGAGCTGGCGCGCGCACCATTGACACTTATCGTGACGATCGATTCTTGGCGGCCGATCACTCCAGCTCTCGCCGGCCCTTGAACTCAATGGTCTGCCGCAAGCACAATAGCGGCGTTCCAGAGTTGGGGTGTAGCCAAGTGGTAAGGCAACGGGTTTTGATCCCGTCATGCGCAGGTTCGAATCCTGCCACCCCAGCCATTTATCAAGCTTCAGTGGGGTAGCAAGCTTGGATACGTCGAAATTCACTCTGTTCACAGGCAATGCTCATCCGGATCTTGCCGCGCAAATCGCGTATCACCTTGGTATTCCGCTCGGGCGGATCAACGTCGGGCGCTTCAGCGACGGCGAAGTCAATGTCGAGATCATGGAGAATGTCCGCGGTCACGACGTTGTCGTCGTCCAACCAACCTGCCCGCCCACCAATGACAATCTGATGGAATTGCTGGTTATTGCCGATGCTTGCAAGCGGGCGTCTGCCGCGCGAGTGACGGCGCTGGTGCCGTATTTTGGCTATGGGCGACAGGATCGCCGCTCACGCGCGGCTCGAGTACCCATCACTGCAAAACTGGTTGCAAATTTAATCGCCACAGCTGGGTTTGACCGAATCATCACCGTCGATGTCCATGCCGATCAAATCCAGGGTTTCTTCGATATCCAAGTCGATAACGTCTATGCCTCGCCGGTGTTACTGGGCGATGTCTGGCGCCAGGAATACCCGAATCTCGTGGTCGTCTCGCCGGATGTCGGGGGCGTCGTGCGCGCCAGAGCCCTGGCAAAGCGCCTCGATGATGCCGACCTCGCGATTATCGACAAGCGTCGGCCACAACCGAATATGGCCGAAGTTATGAACATAATCGGCGAAGTTCATGGCAAGACATGCGTTCTGATCGACGATATGATCGACACCGCCGGCACGCTGTGCCACGCGGCCGAAGCACTCAAGAAGCACGGCGCGACAAAGGTTGTTGCTTACATCACCCACGCCGTGCTGTCCGGCCCGGCAGTGGAGCGGATCAGCAAGTCCAGTCTCGATGAGTTAGTCGTCACCAACACGATCCCGCTCAACAAGGAAGCCACCGCCTGCAGCAAGATTCGCCAGCTCAATGTTGCGGAAATGCTGGCCGAAACGCTCCGCCGCATCAGCACTGACGACTCTGTCAGCTCGCTCTACCTCGATTGAGCCGGCCTTAACGCTAAATTAAGGCGACGATTACCGAAAACCGGTGTTGCCAGCGTAAGCCGTTTGCTATACTGCGCGCCCATTTTCGGAGGTATCTACCGTGGATTTCGTACTCCCTGTAGAAGCACGCGAGTCAGCAGGCCGCGCAGTTAGCCGTCGGCTCCGGCGCGAAGGCAAAGTTCCCGCAATCGTTTACGGTGGCGGTCAAGACCCGCGATCCGTGACGCTCGACCACGACAAGCTCATCCATCAAATGGATAACGAGTCGTTTTACACCAGTATCTTGACCATCAAGACGGGTAAAGAATCGGAGCCGGTCGTCGTAAAAGCCGTGCAACGCCATCCAGCTCGCCACCAGATCATGCATCTGGATTTCCAGCGAATCGTGGCCGGCGAAGCCATCACACTGCCAGTGCCCTTGCATTTCTTAAACGAAGAAACATCGGTGGGCGTCAAAACCCAAGGCGGCGTTGTCGAGCATCTGATGACCGACGTCGAAATCACCTGCTTGCCCAAGGACTTGCCGGAGTTCATCGAGGTGGATGTCAGCGCCGTCGAACTTGGCGACATCATTCATTTGTCCGATCTGAAGCTGCCTGAAACGGTAACGCTCGTTGCCCTGGAACATGGCAACGACCAAGCTGTATTCGCAATTCAAGCGCCGCGCCGCGTTGAAGAAGAAGAAGCCGAGGAAACCGCCGTAGAAGCGGATACCGCTGCGGGCGAAGCTGAAAGCGAGGCTGGTGACGAAAGCTAAACTCGGTTTGTACTCATTCCGCTTGCGGGCGGCAAACCAGCAAAAAGGCCGCCTCTTAGGCGGCCTTTTTGCTGGAAGACATTCCAAAACGTCAGACCCAGAACCCACTATGCAGCAACGATTCACTCTCATTGTCGGCTTAGGAAATCCGGGCGCTGAATACGCGCAAACGCGCCATAATGCTGGATTTTGGTTCGTCGATGCGCTGGCGGAAAAGTACAATGGCCGTTTTTCGAGCAATAAGAAACTTCGCGCAGAGATTGCAGAAATTTCAATTCAATCCATGCGCGTACGCTTGCTGAAACCTCAGACATTCATGAATCTTAGCGGCGAAGCAGTGATCACGGCCGCCAACTATTTCAAGATCGAGCCGGAACAAATCCTGGTTGCTTACGACGAAATCGATTTCGAGCCTGGCAAAATTCGGCTTAAGTTCAACGGCGGACATGCCGGCCACAATGGCATCAGAAACATCATCGCGCACCTTGGCCGCAACTTCTGGCGACTGCGCATTGGCGTAGGCCACCCGGGGGAACAGTCGAAAGTCGTGAGCCATGTCTTGAAGCGAGCCAGCGGTAGCGATGCAGAGGCCATCATGACCACCATAACCCGCGGCATCGACGTGCTGCCGACACTCATTAAAGACGGCGCTGAGCGTGCTCAGCTCATATTGCATACGGATGATCATCATGGGAATTAAATGCGGCATCGTGGGCCTTCCAAACGTTGGCAAGTCCACGTTATTTAACGCGCTCACAGCTGCGGAGATCCCTGCAGAGAACTATCCATTTTGCACGATAGACCCCAACGTCGGCGTCGTCAGCGTGCCGGATCCGCGACTTGCTGAGCTGGCGGCAATCGTCAAACCGGAAAAGATTCTTCCAACGGTTGTGGAATTCGTGGACATCGCAGGCCTCGTGGAAGGTGCCTCCAAAGGCGAAGGACTCGGCAATCAATTTTTGGCGCATATCCGCGAAACACACGCCATCGCGCATCTCGTGCGCTGCTTCGAAGACGACGACATTACCCACGTTGCCGGGCGCATCGATCCGCTCAGCGATATTGAGATCATCGATACCGAACTCATGTTGGCAGATCTCGAAAGCGTTCAAAAAAGTTTGCAAAAGGCCGAACGTAACGCGAAAACAGGCGACAAAAAGGTCATTTGGCAGCGTGATTTCTTGCAGCGCGTCGCTGACGTTTTGGGCGAAGGCCGACCGGTCCGCAGCATGAATCTCACCGATGACGAACAAAGGGCGCTGCATGAACTGCATCTGATTACAGCCAAACCGGTCATGTACATCGCCAACGTCAGCGAGGGGGAATTTGAAAACAATCCGCTGGTTGCAATGGTTGAGGCGTTTGCCGCCGAGCAAGGCGCAGAGGTAGTCACCATATCCGCAGGCATAGAAGCTGAACTCGCCCAGCTGGATGCAGACGAACAAGCCGAGTTTTTAGCCGGGCTGGGGCTCGAGGAACCCGGGCTGAATCGGGTCATTCGCGCAGCGTACAAGCTACTTGGACTCAAGACTTTCTTTACGGCTGGCGTAAAAGAAGTGCGCGCTTGGACCGTTAAACACGACGCAACGGCCCCTGAAGGCGCAGGCGCAATTCATACCGATTTTCAAAAAGGCTTCATCCGCGCAGAAGTCATAGCCTTTGACAAGTACATTGAACGGCACGGCGAAGCCGGCGCTCGCGAAGCTGGCGAGCTGCGCCTGGAGGGCAAGACCTATGTCCTGGCAGAGGGTGATGTCGTTCACTTCCGATTTAATGTTTAAGGAGACAGGCATGAGAAGACTCAGATTATTTTCGCTGCTGGCTTTCGGCCTCAGCTTGGCCGCCTGCAGCAGTGATTCCACAGACTCGGCTGGAACGGCAGCAGACGGCACTGCCATCGGCGCCTCCGGGGCGGCCGATCAAGCAATAGACATCACATTGCCAGAGGGCTTCTCGGCAACTGTGTTTGCCGACGGGCTAGGCGCGCCACGGCATATTGCTGTGAGAGACAATGGTGATGTTTTCATCACTCTCCGCACTAACCGCCAACTGATAGATCCAGATGCAAGCACAGACAGTCTCGCAGCCCTGCGCGACAGTGACGGCGACGGTATTGCCGAGCAGATCGAACTGTTCGGTCGTGGCGACGCGCATACCGGCATGGCAATCTATGACAACAAAGTTTTTTACTCGACCGCCCGAGCTATCTATTCCATTGCATTGACCAACGCACTTGCACCTGGCGGACCATCGGAATTGGTCGTCGGCGGATTCGGCGACTCCGGCGGCGGTCACTCCGGCAAGCCGATCACCTTTGACAACGACGGTCACATGTATGTGCAGGCCGGCTCGCCTTCCAATGCCTGCCAGCAGCAACAGCGAACCGCCGGCTCTCCGGGTGAAATGCCGTGTTCGCAGCTCGAGCAATTCGGCGGAATATGGCGCTTCATTGCTTCTATCAGTAACCAAGACCAACTCGAAGACGGCATCCGTTATTCAACTGGGCATCGAAATGTGGTCGCGATGGAATGGAACCCCGTCTCGGACGAACTGTTTATGGTGATGCACGGGCGTGATCAATTAGACACTCTGTTCCCGGAGCACTTCAACGCAGAGCAACGTGCGGATTTGCCCGCCGAGGAATTTCACGTCGTTGCCCAGGGCGACAATTTCGGCTGGCCTTACACGTATTTTGATCCACAGCGTGGCGAGCGGATGATAGCGCCGGAATATGGCGGCGACGGTGTTACGCCTGCTGAGCCTGGCCAGTATAAGAATCCGCTGATCGCGTTCCCAGCTCATTGGGCACCCAATGATTTGCTGTTTTACACCGGCGATCAGTTCCCCGAGCGATATCGAGGCGGTGCGTTTATCGCTTTTCATGGCTCGTGGAATCGCGAACCGGGCGTGCAAGACGGCTTCGCAGTCGTGTTTGTGCCAATGGAAAACGGCCGTCCCTCTGGCGACTGGGAAATTTTCGCCGACGACTTCGAAGGCGCTAGCCCAGTGACTAGCCCGGCGGGCGCCGCGCACCGGCCGAGCGGCTTGGGCCTGGGACCGGACGGCTCACTGTATTTCACCGACGATGCCGGCGGCCGTGTCTGGAAGGTAACTTACTCCGGCGCTTGAGCTCGCACCTGGCGGCGCGGCAGCGCAAACCAGACGAGAATGACTGCCGCGATTACCACGGCTGGCAGCGCCGCGTATTGCACGGCGTTCCAGCCGAAACCATTGAGCAGCGCACCGGAGCTAAACGAGGCAATGGCAACGCACCCGAATAGGATGAAGTCGTTCAGACCTTGTACACGGGCTTGCTCTTCCACCGTGTGTGCCGAAGTCAGCAAGCTAGTGGCGCCGACGAATCCAAAATTCCACCCCACGCCGAGCATGATCAACGCCAAATAAAACTTGTGAAGATCTACGCCTGCCAATGCAATACCGGCGCAGATTGCCAGGCAAACAAGACCCGTGCCAATAATGGGGGCGTATCCAAACCGCGCAATCAGCGCACCGGTAAAGAAGCTCGGGGCAAACATCGAGACAACATGCCAGCGCACTACATCGGCTGCATGATCGGACGTAAATCCATGCGCCACCATTGCGAGCGGCGTTGACGTCATCACCAGACTCATTACGGCATAAGAAACGGTGCCGCACACGAGAGCGGCCAATACGCGCGGGTCTTTGAATATGACACTTAAGGGTCTTCCACCGCTCTCGCTGGCTTGTTTACGCACCGGTGGAGGCATTCGCAGCAGCAGCAGAGTAACGATGCCAACGACGTTCAATATAACGATGGCCGCATAGGCACCGGCAAACTGCACTGGCAGCAGCGCTCCGCCAAAGCGCTGAACGAGTTCCGGTCCAAGCAAGGCGCTTACGAGACCGCCGCCAAATACGATTGAAATTGCCTTCGGCTTGAAGGAATCTGTAACTGCGTCCGCTGCTGCAAAACGATAAAAGGCATGCACGCTCTGCGCGATGCCAAACAGTGCGGAACCCGCCACCAATAGCACGAAACTCCCCGTAAAGAGCGCCCGGATGACGGTGCTGGCAGCGCCGATGCCGGCTAATGCGCCCAGCAGAAAGCCCAACCGGCGACCAAAACGCCCCATCAGCATCGATGCGACCGGTGCCGTGAACATCGACATCAGCACAACAACGGAAATCGGCAGCGTCGCAAGCGCAGGCGTCGGGGCAAGTAACGCTCCGGCAAGCCCACCCAGTATGATATGCATCGGCAACTGCGAACCAATGGTGGCTTGGGCAAAAAACAAGACGCCTAGATTGCGCTTATCATTTCTTCCCCAAGGTGTATCCATATCTCGATTGTGACACGAATATCAGGAGTCCCGGTGACCAATGCTTAAGAAACAATTATTTGGTTTGCACTTCACAGCCGTCGCAATTCTGGCCAGCGCATGTGCAACATTGGAGCTGCCCAGCGCGTCTTCAGCAGGTGTGCCGGACGGCGCGCAGCCGCGAGCTGCGTTACCGCGAGCTGTCGAAATCGAGGCCATTGCCGGCGTCGTCGCCAGTGACGCGGAGTGGGTGTTGGCTTGGCAAGGCACCAACAACGCAGACGGGCTTGTTGGCTTACCCGACGGTTCCGTGATATTCGCACAGGAGCAACCACGGCAGATCGGTCGCCTCAACGCGCATGATAATTACACCGTTTATCTCTACGAGACGCGCGGAGTCGGCTCGCTCAGCGCAGCAAGAAACGGACATCTTTATGGCGTTGAACGAACTTGTACAGACCCGGGCCGACGCAGCAACGAGCCCTGCACGGAGGCAACTGCGGTCAGCAAAATTTGGCCACAGCGCACAATACTTGCAGATGCCTATAACGGCATGCCGCTCGGCCGACTCAATGATTTAACAATCGACTCACGCGGCGGCGCCTATTTCACTGTGGGCGGCGCGTTCTATGCCGATGCGCTGGGAACCGTGACCGGTTTGAGCGACAACCTGCAAACGAACGGGATCATCCTGAGCGCCGACGAAACAGTACTGTATGTGACCAACCGCGAGGTCGTTGTCGCGTTCGATGTCCGGCAAGACGGCGCAGTTGGAAACCGCCACAACTTTGCCCGACTGGAAGCTGGCGGCGTAGGCGATGGCCTGGCCATTGATTCGATGGGGCGTTTGTATGTTACGTCGAACCCCGGCGTTCAGGTGTTCGATCGAGCCGGCACATACTTAGGGTTAATTCCAACACCGCGTCCATCCATTAGCGTGGCTTTTGCGGGCATAGACAAACGCACTTTGTACATCGTCGGCAGTGGCGCAGCACTCGGGCCGGGAGGCAGCGAATTTATTACACCTGAAGGCGTGCGCAATAACGCAAAGACTATCTACAGAATTGACATGCTCGCGCAGGGATTTCTTGGTCGCCCAAAATAGGCAGCGCGTTGAGCGCAAACATCTCGTTTCACTGACGTCGCGCTTCAAACTCGATGATGATCTCGACTTCGTCGCCAACCCAACCGTTGCCGACGCCGTAAGTCATGCCGAATTCGCTGCGCAGTAACGTTCCTGATGCGGATACGCCGATGACATAGAGGTTGCCATCCAGCGGATAGCTACCGGCCTTATTCAACGTCGCTTGCAACGAAAGAGGCCTGGTAATTCCCAAGAGCGTCAGCTCACCGTCCAGATCAAATGTTTGTTCGCCGGTACGACGAATGCTCGCAGCACGAAATAGCATTTCGGAAAACTCTCGCACATTGAGAAAATCGTCGCTGCGCAAATGTCGGTCGCGACGCTCGTTATTGGTGAATACGCTGTCTGTGCTCACTGTGATCTGCACATCGCTTAACACATCACCCTCCTCGTCAAACTCGAATGTGCCCTTCGCAATTTGGAAAAAACCAAGCGTCTTAGCGAAGCCGAGATGCTCAACGAGGAAGCCGATACTCAAGTGCTCTGAATCTATTTCGAAAGTACTCGGCTCGGCCCTAAGTGGGTTGGCAAGCACAAGCGCCACCACAACGGCGCTGGCGATACAAACATGCTGAAGATAGATGAATCGGATTAAGCATCGAACTGTTTGAAGCAATGGATCACCTCACACTGTGCCTTACGCAGCGTTCACTCTAGCATGAATGAGCAAAGTCGCTCGCTGCGCGTGCCTGCTGCTGCAATTACTGAACGTCGCGAAGTTTTTTGGGCGCAACCATCCACAAAATGGCAGCAATCAAAAGCACACCGACGCCTAAAACAAGAAAGGCGAAGCTCTCCCCCTCGAGGAAAGAATCGCCTAGATACACAGTTGCGACGGCATACGGCAATTCCGTTATAGCTAATGCCAATAGGTATAGAGGGAATGGGTATCGCAGTATGCCCAGCACGTAACCAGGTA
>JAHEEO010000044.1:0-7297 GCA_024640665.1 Rhodospirillales bacterium
TTGAGTTCTGCCGGTGAAGTAATCGGCTCCCTTTGATTGCAGCACTAATAGGGTCGCTACACAAATACGTACAAGGCGCAGCATTTATATAACTACAAGTGCCGCCTACTGGGGAAAATGACTGACGAACCACCTGCGTGCGTGCGAAGCTGCATCGGCGAGCGTCCCCGGCTCTTCAAATAAATGTGTGGCGCCATCGATGACAACAAGCTCCTTTTCGCACGCTAAACATTTGAGCGCCGCGCGGTTGAGTGACAGCACTTCAGGGTCGTTTGCACCGACGATAAATTGTGTGGGGCTTGCAACTGAATACAAGGCATCGCCGGCGAGATCCGGGCGCCCGCCGCGGGAGACAATTGCCGCGATGGTCTGGTTTGTCCGTGTGGCGGCGACGAGTGCGGCAGCAGCGCCGGTGCTCGAGCCGAAATAGCCGATCGACGTTGCAGCGGCTTCGCGTTCGAGGAGCCAGTCCGACACATCTACGAGTCGTCCCGCTAACAGCTCTATATCGAATCGATACTCAGCAGTGATCCTGTCGACCCGTTCTTCGTCAGCACTCAGCAGGTCGAACAATAACGTGCCAAGGCTGTGCTGGCGGAGATAGTCCGCGACCCATTGATTGCGCGGGCTGTGTCGGCTGCTGCCGCTGCCATGCGCGAACACTACGATGCCGCGAGGCTCGTCCGGCACACGCAGCTCGCCCTGCAGCCGGACGCCAGGGATGGAGATGTCGCAACTTGCATCAGATTGCGGCATCGGGCCCGTCAGATTTTTCGGCTGCGTATGCGACGGTTCATTTTTTCGCCAGATTCAGAGCGCTTTCAATGCTGCTTTGGCCGGCCTGCAAGTACCAGTGTGTGCGCTCGATCCACTGTGTCTGTGTGGCTGCAAAGAAAGGGTCTTCGAGGTGCCAGGCGCTCAGTACGGCGCGGTTTAGCGCCTGCCGACTGCTATAGAAATCGCGCAGGTCGTCGCGTACGAAGTCGCCGGATTCAGCTTCGTAGAGCTTGATCACCTCCGCGCCGATGTCGGATCGCCCGAGACGTGTGCATTCGAGTGCGAGAAAACTAATTTCTTCGGCTGAATCGAGCAGGCGTAGTGCATCGGAGAATTCAATGCAGTCGATGATGTTGGTTTCGTCATCCAGGCAAATATGTTCAGGCCGCAAGTCTCCATGTGCATCCACGATGTGCGCTTGCTCGGCTCGGCCTTCGAGCGATGCGACGTTCCGCTCGATGAACCCAAGCTGAGCGGCAACGAGCTTATCTGCAGCCGCAACGTCAATTTCTCCAGGCAGTGCCGACAGATCATCGCCGAACCGCAGGATCGAGCGGCGCAGTGCGGTCACGTATTGACTTCCGTCCCAAGGTGCCAGTGCCGTCTGCCTGTAAAAGGCGACGAGTTTGACGACAATCGCATTCAAATCAGCCTTGGACAAGTCGCTCGATAAGAGCCGAGATTCCAGCATCAAATCGGCTGGCAATCGCCGCATCTTCAGCAGCCAATCCAACGGTTCGCCATCGAATTCGAGTCTCAGTCTCGAGCCGTGCTCAACCAGGGGTACAACATCAATATATACCGATTGAGCGAGACGCCTGTTTAAACGCAAAGCTCGATTGGCGGCGTGCTTGCGCTTTGCACCACTGGAGTAGTCAACATCGTGGAACGCGATGGGCTTGTTGAGTTTGTATGCATACAGTCGCGACAGAAATACCCACGCGAAATGGGTTTCGATCACTTCGACTTGTTCGGGCTCGTCAGCATAGGAACTGGGAAGCCGCAAGAACTCGAGTTTCTCATTTGTGCGGATCGCAGACTCTATTGTCATGCCGCGCATCTTACGGATTGGAATGATACCGATACATACGTACGAGCCGATATTGTGGATTCTGCCTATCCAGTCAGACTCAAGCTTTGGCTGCGCTTTTGAAGAAGATGGAGAGCCGCTACAAATCGAACACTGTCTTTCGCGACCGTCAGGACGCCGGTCGTCAGCTCGCTCAACGCCTCAGCAGTGAGTCGCTGGAAGGTGAGGTCATCGTGCTCGGTCTTCCCCGGGGCGGTGTTCCTGTTGCGTACGAAATTGCCGCGACGCTGCATGCGCCGCTCGATGTGCTGGTCGTGCGTAAGTTGGGCGCACCGTTCAATCGCGAGCTCGCAATCGGTGCGATCGGACCCGGAGGCATCGCCGTCTATAACGATCACCTGGTCCAGCAACTAGGGCTAGACCAAAGCGAGGTGGAACGCATCCGCCAGCAAGAGCTGGTTGAGCTCGATCGGCGGGAACAAACCTATCGAGGTGCGAACGCCCCGCCGCTGGATGTGGCGAACAAGACTGTGATACTGACCGACGACGGCATCGCGACGGGGTCCACGATGTTCGCCGCAGTGGAAGCCCTTCGCGCGCTGGAGCCCGCAAAAATCATTGTTGCGGTGCCGACAAGTTCCGTTGAAGCATATGCCCAATTGCGCCGGAAAGCCGACAAGGTCATCGCGCTATCTACTCCCGATCCTTATATGGCCGTCGGTGTCTGGTATGAGTATTTTGGCCAGACCAGTGATCAGGAAGTCATCGATCTACTGGCACGCCCTACGGCGCCGCCGCAGCGGCACGGCTGAGTCTGAAACCAGCAGGAAGATTGCAGGCCTATGAAAATATTCGACATGGCAGTAGACCGCCAACTGGGTCACAAGTTGGCTCGGTATCTCAAAGTCGAGCTAGCCAGCCTGGAAGAACGGGTTTTCGAAGACACTGAATTCAAGGTCAGGCCACTCGAGAGTGTTCGTGGCGAGTCAGTTTTTGTTTGCCAGTCGCTATACGCCGATGCGGATCTCAGTGCTAATGACAAATTGATTCGACTGCTATTTTTCATTGGTGCGTTAAAAGACGCATTGGCTGATCGCGTGACGGCAGTTGTCCCGTACCTTGCCTATCAACGCAAGGATCGCCGAACTAAAACACGCGACCCGATAAGTACTCGCTATATTGCGCAGATATTTGAGTCCGTGGGAGTCGACGCTATTGTGACTGTCGACGTGCACAACCTGGCTGCATTCGATAATTCATTTCGGTGCCCAAAAGTACATATCGAGGCGGCCCCCTTGCTTGTCGAGCATTTCGCGCCCATGGTCGCGGTGGCTCAGAATGCGGTGGTTGTCTCTCCGGATATCGGCGGCGCCAAGCGCGCGCGCGCCTTTGCGGATCTTCTCACTGAGCGTACTGAGCGACCGGTCGATCTTGCATTCGTCGAAAAGTACCGCAGTTCTGGAATCGTCTCTGGTGAGTTGTTTGCAGGTGATGTGAATAATGCCGCCGTTATCGTTATCGATGACATGATCTGCGGCGGAACGACGATGGCCCGGGCGGCACGAGCTTGCGTTCTGCGCGGCGCGACGGATGTGCATGTCGCAGCTACGCACGGCGTATTTGGGTCCAGTGCTGCAAAGAATCTCACAATTGCGGAGATTGCGTCTGTGGTCGTAACAGATACCGTGGCAAATTCGGCCGAGCGGTGCAGTGCGCTGTCGCCAAAGCTTGTGATCCTGGACACAGCTCCGCTGATAGGCGAAGTGCTGGAGCGATTAATTGAGCGACGCTGAATTGCTTATCTACATCTACTCAGCACCCAAATGATTGCGATCAGGAGTTGCAAAGTTGATCAGGCTATTTCTTGCGGGAGACGTAATGCTCGGCCGCGGTATCGATCAGATTTTTGCATGTTGCAGCAATTGGCGCCTGCATGAAGCTTGCGTCCACGATGCCAGACGGTATGTCGACCTGGCTGAACACATCAGTGGGGCGTTCGATCGTCCGGCTAGCCATGGCTACATTTGGGGTGTTGCGCTCGACGTGCTGGATCGCTACCAGCCGGATGCTCGGATCATTAATCTGGAAACCAGCATTACAACGAGCAACGACTTCTGGTTGTCCAAAGGCATTCACTATCGAATGCATCCAGCCAATGTCGCATGTTTGACTCAGGCGAAAATAGACTGCTGCGTCCTCGCCAACAATCATGTCATCGACTGGGGTTATAGAGGCCTGAGCGAAACGCTCGAGAGGCTGCGCGACGCCGGTCTGCTTTGCGCCGGCGCCGGTGAAGATGCGCAAGCAGCGGCCATGCCGGCAGCGATTGATCTCCACGAACGCGGGCGCGTACTCATTTTCGGGGTTGGCTCCGGGACCAGCGGGATTCCGTCGGCATGGGCTGCCCGGGAAGATAAAGGCGGTGTTAGCTTGATTGCGGATCTCTCGGAAGCAACAGCGGACGATTTGATTGCAACGATTGAGTCCCACCGAAAACCTGGTGATCTGGTGATCGTGTCGATTCACTGGGGTGACAATTGGGGTTATGAAGTGCCGGACACCCAGCGCAGTTTCGCGCATAGATTGCTGGACAGCGGATTAGTCGATTGCATTCATGGTCATTCCTCGCATCACGCAAAGGGAATAGAGATCTACCGTGATAAGCCGATCTTATATGGCTGCGGAGATCTTCTTAACGACTACGAAGGTATTGCCGGACACGAGCAGTACCGCAGTGATCTAGTCATCATGTATATGCCGGAGTTTGATCCAGTTACTCATCAGCTCACAGCGCTTCGGATGATGCCGGCGCAACTGCGGCGATTCACACTGAATGACGTTTCACTACCCGATGCGATCTGGTTTACCGAGATGCTGAGCCGGGAAGGCGCTCGGCTCGGAACGCGCGCAACACTTGGTTCCGACGGAATTGTTAGTTTGCATTGGTAGCTTGGCGCATCGGCTTGGCTGCTTACTGATATCGTGGGCGCAGCGTTGGGGGTGCAAAAAGGGGCTGGATGAAAAGAATACTGATTACTGGCGCATTCGGGCAGATAGGCACCGAGCTTACCGCTGCATTGTGCGAACGCCATGGCGGTGATGCCGTTGTCGCGACAGGGCGTCATCTGCCGCAGGATGCTGCGTCAGGTGACGGGCCAGGTGCTGTTGAACGGCTGGACGTGATTGACGCGGCCGCCGTCGCCGATGTCGTTCACCGTTATGAGATTGGCGCAATCTACCATCTTGCCGCGATACTCTCTGCACGCGGTGAGCGTGATCCGGAAACAACCTGGCAGATCAACATGGGCGGTTTACGCAACGTCTTGAACGCGGCGCGCCAAATAAGTGGATGCCGCGTGTTCTGGCCGAGTTCCATTGCTGCTTTTGGCCCCGAGACGCCGCGCGAGTGCACGCCCCAGGATACGGTGATGCGGCCTACCACGATGTACGGAATCAGCAAGGTCGCTGGCGAATTGCTGGGCGATTACTACTTTCATCACTATGGCGTCGACGTCCGCGGCATCCGTTATCCAGGGGTGATCTCCAGTGGCAGCCCGCCCGGCGGCGGCACCACCGACTACGCCGTCGACATGTTTTACGCTGCGCTTACCAAAGGCGGGTATACGGCTTTCGTGCGTGAAGACTGTGTCTTGCCGATGGTGTACATGCCTGACTGCATTGCTGCCAGCCTCAAGCTGATGGATGCGGATCTTCCAGCGCTGAGCCATCACAATGGCTACAACATTGCATCGATGTCATTCTCGGCCGGTGAGCTGGCTGAAGAGATCAAGAAGCACGTGCCGGGGTTTGTTTGTGAATACGCGCCGGATGAGCGCCAATCGATTGCGGACTCCTGGCCGCGCAGCATTGATGATGCCATTGCGCGCAGGGACTGGGGATGGCAACCGCAGTATGATCTCGCGGGCATGACCGTCCACATGCTCAACGAACTGCGCCGGCGCCAGGAAGCTGGCAGCCTTTGAAAGTCTTTGACAGACTCGGATGAAAATTCGTTTTGTCATATGCGAGAGACATATAAATGCATAAGCTCGACGAACGACTCAGTAATACGCTGAACGACCTGCGCTCGGCCGGCACTTATAAGGTGCTGCGCAACATAGCCGCGCCTATGGCGCCGGTGACTGTTATCGAGGGCATCGGCGAAGTGCTGGTGTTTTGTTCTAACAACTACCTCGGCCTCGCCAATCATCCCGCAGTCCTGGAGGCGGGTATCGCCGGCCTCAGGCAATATGGCGCAGGCACGGCGAGTGTCCGCTTCATCTGCGGCAGTTTTGAATGTCATCGCGCGCTCGAGCAAAAAGTTGCGGAGTTCTTTGGCGCCGAGGCGGCGTTGACATACACGAGTTGCTGGAACGCCAATGAGGGTCTGTTGCCCGCAATCACCGAGGCCGGTGACGCAATGGTTTCGGATGAATTGAACCATGCGAGCATTATCGACGCTGGCAGACTGTCGCGCGCCTCTCGGACAGTGTTCGCCCACAGTGATATGGATGCATTGGCGTCCGCATTGCTGGAAACTGGCGCTGCGCCCGTCAAGTTCGTCGTAACCGACGGCGTATTCAGCATGGAAGGCGACGTCGCTGAACTGGCAAAAATGCGGCAGATATGCGCTCGGCATGATGCGGTCTTGATCGTCGACGATTCGCATGGCACCGGTGTGCTTGGTGAGAATGGCCGCGGTACGCACGAGTATCATGGCCTCGACTGCGGCACAGCGGATGGCGTCGACATTATTACCAGCACGTTTGGCAAGGCGCTCGGCGGCGGCAACGGTGGTTTCGTTGTCGGCTCTACCGATCTCATCGACTATTTGGTGCAACGCAGCCGACCGCAATTGTTTTCGAACGCGCTCGCTCCACCGACAGCTTGTGCCGCACTCAAAGCGCTGGAAATTCTCGAACAAGAACCCGAAAGGGTGCAGCGATTGCATGCCAACGTTAAGCAGATGCGTGCGGGCTTGAGGTCGCTCGGTTATGACGTTAAGGACTCTCCGACAGGCATCATTCCGATCATAATCGGCGACACGGCAGCGGCGATCCAGATGTCGGAACGACTACTCCAGATGGGCGTCTTCATTGTCGGCTTCGGATTTCCTGTCGTGCCGGAAGGGCACGCACGCTTGCGCGTGCAGATGTCGGCAGCGCATACCGATGCGCAAATTGCACGCAGCCTCGATGCGTTTGCCCAACTGAAGCGGAGCGTGTAGCTGGTGCAAAGTCCTACAGCGATGCAAGGAGCGCACGTCAGTCAATGTTGAGCAATGTAATGATCAACCAGCCAGTAATAAGCGGTGCCGCGCATTGCCTCATGCATGCGCCCGATCTGGTTCGTTATGGGTCGAAGCCATGGCGCGAGCTGGCTAAGGACAGTGGCTTCGAGCCGCGCATGCGGGCAGCGTTACGAACGTTTCCGGCGACTGTGAGTTACGCGCCGAATCAAGTCGTCATCGGTAACTTGTCACCGGAGGAG
>JAHEEO010000044.1:7307-15632 GCA_024640665.1 Rhodospirillales bacterium
CTCGGGCATATTCCGAGGCCCTGGTACACATCAACTGGAGTTTCAGCCAAAGTCGATTCTGCGGTCGGTCCATTTGGCGAAATAATTTCGCAGGCGGCGCTCTATGCGCTGTTGAAGCAAGCCGATATCCTTAAGCCGGGTTTAGTCGAGATCGGCGAGTCAGCCGAAGCGCGTATCGCAGCGGCGCTGGCCGATAGTCCAGTCTTGCGTGCGCTCGTCACTCATAAGGTGAATCCCATGCGTACCGAACAGGTGCGCGCGGAAGTTGCTGCGGGCTCCTCTTTGCCGTTGCAGCTCGATGGCGAACTCGTCGGTCTGGTGAGGCGCGACAATCGCGCGGAGGGGCGCGAAGACGAAAACCTGGACGCGCATACACTGCTGGAAGGGCTCTGTACCAAGGCGACTGCCGCGGCCGCCTTGCAGTGGCTGTTCGAACAACAGCAGATCGACCCCGGTGATATCGACTACATCATCAGTTGCGGCGAAGAGGCCGCTGGCGATCGATACCAGCGCGGCGGCGGCGGTATTGCGAAAGCGGTCGGTGAGATGTGCGGGTGCCGCAATGCATCAGGCATGGACATCAAGAATTTCTGCGCAGCGCCCGCATCGGCCTTGGTCACCGCTGGGGCACTCGTTGCTGCGGGACTGTATCAGCGCGTTGCGGTAGTCGCCGGGGGGTCGCTGGCGAAACTCGGTATGAAAAGCGAGGCATTCATTGAGCAAGGCCTGCCGATTATCGATGACTGCCTGGCTGCGGATGCGTTCCTTGTGTCCAGTGACGACGGCAAGAGTCCGCTGCTGCGTCTGGACAAAGGTGCGATCGGTCTCGCCAAAATCGGCGCGAGTACTGGCGACGAAGCAATTTACCGGCAGCTTCTGCTCGAGCCTCTGGAGGCGCTCTCTCTAACCATGACCGATATCGACAAGTATGCGCCGGAGTTACACAACCCAGAGATCATGGAGCATGCGCGCTCAGGCGATGTTGCGCATAAGAATTACCGCATGATCGCTGCAATGGCTGTGCGCGCGGGTGCGATCCAGAAAGCTGATATGCCCGCCTTCATCGAACGCGTCGGCATGGTGGGTTATGCGCCGACGCAAGGGCACATACCTTCTGGTGTTGCCTATATTGGACACGCGTTAAACGAGATACGCGGTGGCCGCATTCAGCGGGCAATGATTCTGTCAAAGGCAAGCCTGTTCCTGAATCGGCTTACGCAGCTTTATGATGGGGTATCCTTTGTATTGGAAGCCCAACCTAACAGTGAACTTCGAGAGGAAAATCTACGTGTTAAAAAGTAAGAAAGTGGCGGTCTTTGGCGAACGCGACGATGTCGCGGGCCTTGCCGTGCGTCATTGTGTCGAAGCAGCCGGCGCCGAAGTCGTATACGAAACAACATCCTGCTTCGTCTGAACTGCTGCCGGCGCCGCAGGTCTTGCGGAGCAGGAAGCCATCAAATCCCTGGCCGAAAAGTACGGGGCAGATCAACTCGTGCTCGTGTTCGGTCTGAATCAGATATTTAACCTGCGCGTCATGGCAACCACTTTCAAAGATGGCGATCCGAGTTATGCGGGTGCGCTTGGCGGCATCGCGCTCGGACTCAAGAGTTACCACATCTTCGAACTGAAGGATGAGATTCCAGAAGCTGTCTGGGAACAAGAAATGGCGTTCAAGGAACTGGAAGTCGAGGACGAACTCGTTGAGCAGATCTGCTCAATGATGCGCGAGATTCGTGGCGAATGACGCGTTTTCCGGCTTCGGCTTCGCCGGCATGGCAACGTATCATCGAGTCTAGTCCGCACAATCCCGCGACTTCGAAGCGCTAATCAAACACGGTCTGTGCCTGAATCTCGGTAGTGATTGCCTCGAGCGCTCGCTCAACGAGCGCCAGGCGAATTGCGCGCTCCTCGTCGGGCGGTTTCTTGGGGTCGCCAAGCGGATGCGGGATTGCAACGGCTGGTACGATGCGATTGGCGCCGACCGTTTTCGAAATCGGCACGATTGAGCAAATGTGGGCTGTGGGCAGGCCCGCACGCTCGAACTCCTTGACCATCGTTGCCCCGCAACGCGTGCACGTGCCTCATGTGGACGTGAACACGACCGCCTGCACGCCGACGTTGACGAGCATGGCCGCAATCTCCTGTCCGAAACGGACGGCGCGTCGCACCGAGGTCGCGTTGCCAACGGTCGCGTAATAGATGTCGTGAAGGCGGCCGAAACGTCCGGCGCGCTCGAGTGCGCGTAAGGCATCCAGCGGCAGTACGCGATTCGGGTCGGCGTTGGCATAAGTTGGATCGTAACCGCCGTGCACACTCTGATGGGTTTCCGCAGTCAGGCTATCCAAGCCTGCAATCGAATACGCGCCGAATTTGCTCGCGCTCGCAGACTCGATGCGATCGGGATTGCCGTGCGGCACGATGCCGCCGGATGTAACTATGGCGAGCGTCGCGGTAGCCAAGTCCTTGATGGCTGGGGCGGGCGGTACACGATCGAAGACCGGCATTGCGTATTCCGTTTCGAACTGCTCGCCACTGAGTTTCTTCAGCAACATTGCGAGCGCTCGTTCAGCGCCGCTCGATGCCGCAAAGTGGTTTTGCCTGAGGCCGCGCAGCAGTGTGCCGTCTGCAGCAGCGACAATTGGCTCACCGCGCACGCGCTTCATGCCGACGCGCACCATGCCGTCAACCGCATCCTGCATACCCATTACATTGCTGGCGGCGCGCACGATCGTGACTTGTCTGCGATAGTTATCGACGGCGGGGTTCTCTGGATGCAGCGCAGTTACCGCGGGTATTCCGAGCCGTTCCTGCACCGCCATACAGACGGCGGCGCAGGCCATACCGTAGCGGCCGGCATTAAAGGCCGGACCGGCGAGCAGCAGCTTAGGCCGATCCGCCGCTTCGGCGAGGTGGGTATCGAGCAGTGCGAGAACAGCGTCGACGCCCGCCTCGAGATTCTCGGCCATGAAGTTGTCGCCAGCGGCGATCGTTCCAATAACCTGTAATTCCGAGTCTGCGCTTTCCAGCAAGCGGCCCGGCCCTTTGGAGCCATCGAACCACATGGGCCTGGCGCCGGCCTGTTCCTCTGCACCGATCCCGGCGAAGAACTGATTCATGTAATGAATAACAGGCGTTTTTCGCGTCATCATCAAACGGCCCGGCAACTAAGGCGACCCACGCCGAGTTGATTTGTCGCGCCGATAACAGCCTGCAGTTCCACTTCCATTGTGCCGTCCTCGCTGACGCTGTGAGCATAGCCGCCTGCGAGCCGCGCGATGTCAGGCAGTGGTCCAATCACGGTTTGCATTGCGGGCAACGCGAGCCGTTGATTGGCATTGCCGACGGACACGACCGCATCGGCTTCGACTGTTGTATCGGCCAGCGACTGCGAAGCGCCATCGGTCCCGGCAAATTCGTCGGTAATCGCAACCGTCTTGACGCCAGCTGCCTCGAGGCCGCGGATGAGCATCATGAGATCCGCATCCGGGTTGCCAAAGCCCTCTTTGCTTAGAATAGCGCCGTCGGCTTCAAGCTCTTGTACGAGCGCTATCGCGCGCTGCGCCGATTGCTGTTTCGCCGCGAGGCGCGTTGGCTCGTTAGTCATGACGACGCCAGTGAAGTTCCAACGCGTGCCGTGACCGGCGAGTAATTCGGCAATCACGGGGTTGTTCTGGTGATGATAAGTAGTGGTCTTGTCGCAGGCGCTCACGCAATTGCCGGACACAACGCCGCCATCGATCAATATGCGTGGATCCAGATGGCACGGCAGAGCTTCACTTGCGTTGCGTCCAAGCACATATGTATCGTGCAGCAGGCCCTGGCTCAGCACCATGTCGATATACGCGATCCGTGGCAGTGCGGCGTCCACGACCACCTCGTCCCAGAGAATCTGCTCGCTGCGATCGGGGATAGCCTCGCCGCAGCTGGCAGCCAGCCACTCGGCAGCGTGCAGGCCAGCGGCGCGGACCGCGGCCTCGTGCTGATGCGGGCTCGTGCCAGCGACGACGCTAATCTCGATAACCACGAGGCAAAATTTTGAGAATGGCGTGTAATCGGCGCCCGGACCCGACATATCGATGATGCCTTCCTGAAAACCCACGATTGGGCCGCAGGTAACGACAGCGACGTTTTCTAGCGCATGGGTCGTTCCCTCGCCGACCGACTCGCCATCGATTTTGCAGCGTGGCTGAATAACGTCTTTTGTGCACACGATTCGAGTGGCTTCCCCAGGCAGCGCGACGTGCACTGCGACGCGCTCGATGCGTTCGTCACGTTGCTGCAGTTGCGCAGTCAATGCAGTGTCATCCACGGTGAGGGTGCCGGCTTCCAGTGCTGTGGTCGTGCCAAGCTGGACGTTGCGGACGTTGGACTTGTGCAGCGTTAGGGTCATTTTCTTCCTTGGCCGAGCCGCACTATATTGCGCTGATCCGCACGTCGAAATCCGCTGAAACGCTGACGATATGATTGGTCGGCAAGGGTTCCCAGTCTTTTCGAATATCCGTCAATGGTTCCGATGCAATTACGACAGTTTGGATTGCGGCGTCGCTGGCAATCATTTGATACTGCCCGCCTTGAGTTTCGAGGCGTGATCCTTTTGCTAGGTAAAGTGTCTCAGGCGTCTTTTCAGTATCGGAAATATAACGCGTCGCCAGCATGGACTGCCCGTCGGTTACTGCAAAGTTATAGTGAGAGGGTTCGTCGGACGGCCCTACGACGGTGAACTCATCGAGTGCCCTGATTGTTGCAATCAAAGCTGCTTCCAGGTGGTGAATTGAGTAATTCTCTAAATTGGGCTGCAAGTTTTGCAGAAACAGTGCAAAAGCGTGCTCGGAGTCGGTTGTGCCAAGAATGCAATCGTAAAAAGGGTCGCTGAGTTGTTCTCTCAGTCTGCGTTTGATGCGTTTGAAATTGGCGATGCGTCCGTTATGCATCCATAGAAATTGCTTGTACTGAAACGGGTGGCAGTTCAGTTCGGTGATTGGGGACCCTTTCGATGCTGCGCGAACGTGCGCAAAGAAGCATGTCGATGCGATTTTTGGTGCCAGGCGACTCAGGTTTCGATTGCCCCATGCCGGTTGCACGCTCGTGAACAGACCGGGAGTCGAATCGACGTCGTCCGTGTACCAACCGACGCCAAACCCGTCCCCATTCAGCGGCTCCTTCCGCTCTCGGGCCTGATAGCTCTGGCGGATCAAAGATTGCGATGATCCCAGCAGCAGATCGGACATCAGCAATTCCGAACCTTTGTATGCAACAAACCGGCACATTGGCATTCTTCAATGAGGTTTCGTTGAGCCAACTTAGCGAAGGCGCTTTTGGTACAGAACCGGTATATGTACTGATACCAGCGCGCTGTGCTCTTCAGTACCGTTTATTTGCGATACCAGCCATCGCTACGATTGACCGACTCAGGCTAGCGGTCGCGTTGTCTGCGGTTGCGAATCTATCCGATTTTAGTGAAAGCACCACAGTCGTACGCTTAAATCAAAAACAGATCTCTAGAATGCGGGACGTGTCCCACAAGAGCGCGGAGGTTCAAGATGTCAAAGGCAAGGAATCTTATCTCTGTCTTTCTATTTGTGGTGGCCACGATAAGTTCATCGAGCGCGCTCGCCCAGGCATACGCTGGTCGCTACGCGATGGACACAGGAGCCGGCAATGCCGTCCTGGAATTCGAGTCTGAAGACGCTGGCCAATATAGCGGCACCTTATCTAATGCGGGCTTTACGGTCGGCATGCGCGGAGCTGTCGTCGACGGTGTTTTGCAGGGGGGCGTCGATGACGGCAGCGACACGGTCGTTTTCGTCGCTGAGATTCAGAATGAAGTCCTGACACTGACGTTGCTGGAAATCGATGCCGCAGGTGAGCCGAATCCTGAGTCCGCACAGGTCTTGGTTTTTCAAGCTGCTGATCAAGACGCGCAAGCGCCTGCCGCTGATGTGAACTTCGGCGAAGTCATTATCAACGGACTCAGCCTGACGGATGATCAGCGTTCTCAGTTTGCGGGCGAATATGGCATCGCGCCGCTACCGGGCAACTATTGGTACGATCCACGCAGTGGGCTTTATGGCGTTAGCGGTTATCAGGCTTTCGGCTTCATGTTGCCGGGCCATGAATTCGGCACGCCTGATCGTAACGCTTCACAGGGAGATACGGGAGTGCTCGTTAATGGCCGCGAGCTTCCGTTATCAGAGTGGTTGATTTGGAGTTACATGCTGGGCGCTCCAATACAGATCGGATCTTACTGGCTCGACGAGCAGGCTAATGCCGGATACGAGGGTGTCGCTTTACCCATAGTGAATCTTTATGTGGCAGCGCAGCAGAACGCCTATCAGGGGCAAGGCGGGAGTGGCGAAAACTTTTGGTCGTCGCGGTTCAGTGCCGGAAACTATGATTCTGGAAATACGCGCGGCTATGTCAGCGTGCCTGGCCACGGACCGGTCGGTTACGGGTTCTGATTATTCAGCAGCTTATCCTGCGGCGCGCTTGCGCCAACGCTGCTTATCACCGAGACTACCAAAGTCTCCTCGGGGGGGGAGCAACAAAAACATAAACAATAATAATTGTGGGGAGACATTCATGCCTATGCTATTTGCACTAACCGTTTCAATCGGCCTGCTCGCAGTCGTTGCAACCTGGCTATTCTTCGGCCCGTTGGCCGCGCTTGATGCGCAGGTCTGGCAGGCCTTCATTGCCTGGGCTTGTTTCTATCATTGTGGCGGCAAAATAACCGGAACCCGCGATACGATAATCTGCATGAGCTTCGGCGCCGTCATCGGCATGCTGGCGGTAATTCTTGCTGGGCAGCTCCCGCTCGGCCAGTTCGCAGCGCCGCTTGCAGTCGGAATCGGCGCCAGCGTCATTGTGCTTGCATCGAGTATCTCCTGGCTTTCGGCAATCCCGGCTAGCGTATATGGCTTCGCCGCTATTGCCGGACTCTGGCTGCTTGGCGGTGAAGACACGCTGGGAACCGGTGCGACGGTGGTTAATGCACTGTTGCCGACGGTCTTGTCGATCGCTGTTGGCGCGGCCTTTGGGTATGTCTCGGAAGCTCTAGCCGGCGCACTCGCGAAGAAGGCGTAACGGGATTACTGCGAGATGGAAGGCGTTATATGGCGCCTTCCATCTCGATCGCGTGTCTTAGGTTCTTTCTGTGTATGTATACGCTACCCATGAGAAGGGGCGCGGCAATATATATTGCGATGTCAACAAGCGTATAGCCTTCTTGAAGCACGATCATTCTTAAGACACAGAACGCAATTGTGCCGACGGCGACTTCAATCCCTAGTCGCGGTAGAAATCGAATCAGCGCGCCGCCAATGACAAAGGCCATCAAGAACAGCAGCGAGAACATTACAAGTATGCCCGGCATTCGGGACAAATCAAGCTCATGGCGCAAATAGATCTGTAGCGGTCTAATACCTAAGAACATGACCTTCGTCATGAGTTCATAAGTTGCGTAGCTGAGCAGGAAGACGGATGCCAAATTGTCTATAACAACTTGTCGAAACAGCGCAAGACCTGTAAGCAATACATGTGTGCCAAACCACAACTTTGTTTGGTGATGCGACTGCTCTATAAGATCACCTTCGATTTCATTTGCCTTTTCAATCGTCGTGAACAAAGACAAGTACGTAAACGATAGAGACGGCTTAGACATAAGATTCTCCAAGAATATCTAGCCCTTGAAGCAGGCTTCTGTAATCTCTATGCGCACGTCTCACTGCAGCCAGGCCGGCTGCAGTGACTCGGTAGTAGCGTTTCGCGCGCCCGCCTCGTTCAGCCGTTGCCTCGCCCACCGACGACTTCACGAAGCCTTTACCTTCGAGTCTTTCGAGCGTTGTATAGACGGCGCCCGGAGTTGGGCTGCGTTTGGTTCGCGTCGATATTTCGTTGCGTATCGATACGCCATAAGCCCCCGCGTCTTTCAGGCGGATGATTGCAAGCAGCATGACCTGCTCGAATTCGCCAAGGTTCTGCAACTTTTTCATATCTACTATAATGTAGTAGATATAGCTCGGAGTCAATCGCCCCACACCCCCTCAAGCCAGGGAATGACCGCTCTTAAATGTCTTCGATAGCGTGGAATCTGAAAGTGCGTGACCTCGTCGATGACCATAATCTCAATCGGTGCGCCTTGCGTTCGGAGTGACTCGACGGCCGCACGGGTGGGTTCAATCGGAATGAGTTCATCCGCCGAACTGTTAATGACATAGGTTGGCGTTCGCCAATCCAAGTCCGCTGAATCCGCTTGTGGTCTGCCGGCCATTGGGATAGCAGCCTCGAAGATTTCGGGATGTCGCGGCGCCAGATACCAAGTGCCCA
>JAHEEO010000045.1 GCA_024640665.1 Rhodospirillales bacterium
CAACTCGGTCTTAGGCGCCCGGACAAACACTGAGGGCCGGGAAAGCACCAGCGCCGCCATGCTGACCGGCAAGATACCCAATTTCGGACTCCATCTCGACGCAAATCGCCTTGGCACTCACCATATTGTTGTCGAGACAAAGATCGAAAGCATCATGGACTGGGGCATGCTCGGCTATTTCATCGGGGATGCCGTCCAAGAGTACATTCCTGTCGTTACCGGCATCGACAAGACACCGGACCTCGTTCGTTACAAGCATTTTGGCGCTGCCGCCGCTTCATCGGGCGGCGTCGAGATGTATCACATTGTGGGATCGACGCCGGAAGCCCCATCACTGGAAGCAGCGTTTGGCCGCAACCAGCCACGCGAAGTAATCAAGTATGGCGAAGCCGAAAGACGCGCCACTTATGAAAACCTCAATGCCAACGGCAAGAGCACCGACGTCGATTATGTGATGCTTGGATGCCCCCATGCGTCGGTTGAGCAGATAGCGCTTGCCTGCCAACTCTTGGACGGACGCCACATCAGCGACAACTGCCGACTTTGGGTTTTCACGTCTCGAGCCGTTCGGCAGCAGGCCGATGCAGCTGGCTATTGCGACATAATACGAAAAGCAGGCGGACACGTATTGACTGATACATGTTCAGCAATCGGCCAGGCATTGCCGCCCGGAACAAAAGTCGTGGCTTTGGACTCAGCAAAACAAGTCCATTATCTTCCTGCAATCATGAACATCGAAGCTTGGTTCGGCACGACAGCAGACTGCATCAATGCCGCACTAACCGGACGCTGGACTGGAGCATTGAATTGAGCGTAAATCACGAACCGCACGGCGAGCCCATTGTCTTGCATGGCCGCCGCGTTGTAGGCGGGGTGGCCGAAGGCGAAGCCCTCGTTTCCAATGACACGATCTCGGGCTGGGGCGGCGTCAATCCCAAGAACGGCACAATCATCGAGACTCGCCACGAGCTGCGCGGCGTTAGTTTTGCAGGCAAGATATTGATTTGCCGCGGTGCAAAAGGATCTTCCGGCTGGTCGGTGATGTTTCATACCTGCCGCTTAGCTGGCACAGCGCCTCTGGCAGTTGTTTTTAACGAGATGACCAACAAGATTGCGTTGGGCTGCGTGGTCATGCGGGTGCCTGCGGTGACGGAACTCGACCAAGACCCGCTGGTGGCGATCGAAACCGGCGACTGGGTTCGCGTTAACGGCGATGCTGGCACGGTAGAGGTGTTCAAACGCCAATAGTGTCGATTTTCTTTATACATTGCCCCACCCGAAATCACCGGATACGCAGCGATGCTGCTCAAGCAAGCGATTTGGGCGCGCGCGGTCGAAGCATTCGGCGCTTTGTGGACATAATAACGATAGGCAGTCGGGACCTTTAACACTCCTGGTCCGATTGCCCGGCAAATCGCGACGATAACTTAGCTTGAGCGCGGCAACGAACTTCTAAACAACTAGTTTTGCTTAGTTTTTTAGGCTTTGGTACAGTTCTTGCTAAAGACACAACAAGTAATAAAAACAAAAGTGCTCTGTGATGAAAAGTTCCCTGCTGATACTCGGTGACGGTCCCAATTTCTGCGAGTGGTTTGGACTGCACGCCTCGACACGCTGGCCCTATGTGCTGGTGGAAACCGCAAGACTCAACAGCATCGATACGATTCTCGAGGTCTACCAGCCAGTCAAGTACCGGCTGGTCGTCGTGCGGCTCTCTTTCGCGCCCGAACAAGCGGAAAACAGCTACAAACTGCTGACCCAGCTTGTCAATCGTGACGACCACCCACCCATCGTGGTGGTCGCTGACGATGGGCACGAATTACATGCTGTCCAGACAATGAAGCTGGGGGTGTTCGACTACATCCCCGCAGAACGACTCGCGAAGTCCCAACTCGACCGCTTATTTGACGCTGTTGAGTCGTTAACGGACGGCGACGACTCGACGGTTAACGACGGTGCACCGGTTATTCCTGGGTACACGATTCGTCGGCCCGTTGCGGCAACTTACACTTCAGCTGTGTATTGGGCTTTCAGCGAAAAGCTCAAGAAGGATGTCGCACTCAAAGTGCTCGATATCAGTTACGCACCGGTGGCTGGACGCCGTGAAATCACGATGTGGCGCGAGCACAATATCATGCGGCGAATCGCGAGTCCGCATGTGGCACGAGTCTACGAGTATGGCGAAACCTCAGATCTCGCCTACTTGGCTATGGAATATTTGCCGCGTGGCAGCATCCAGAAAGTCATAGAAGAAGCTGGACAGTCGGTCAGCCGGCTGCAGCTGCTTGTGGGTGTTGCGCAAGGCTTACGCGAGGTACATCGCGCAGGCTACGTGCACCTCGACGTCAAACCCGACAACGTGCTGATCCGTAGCGACGGCAGCCCCGTACTCATTGATTTCGGCATCAGCCGAAGAGCCAGCGAAGCGATGGCCGGCGGCTCGGGCGACATTCGAATGGGTTCGCCTTACTACATGAGCCCTGAGCAGGCACGCGGCGGCGCAGTCGATCAACGCAGCGACCTCTACAGCTTCGGCGCGCTCTGGTACATGGTTTTCACTGGGCGAAAGCCTTATCGAGGCAACAGCGTAATGGAGATTCTCGAGGCACATGAAAGAATGCCTGGCCCGAGCCTCGGCAATGCGTTACGTCACTATCAGCCCATCATCGACGGCACACTCGCTACGTCGCCCAACGATCGTTTCGCAAACGCCGACGCACTGATTCAAGCTATCGAAGCATGCTCAGCTGCTGCAACCGGCGTGCATCGTTTAGATATGGGCTTGCCATGGTTACCACGCCTGGGTGCGAAAGCTGCAGAGTCTGCCGCCGCCGCAGCGAACGACGAAACGCATGACGATATGGAAGACACCATCGCCGAGACCACGATTCACGAAGCTTCTTGATCGTGCGGCGACGCACATAGATGAGTGTGTCACGTGGCGATCATCGCAGTGATCGCCACGCTCCAAACGGCCAGTTGTTATGCAGCGGGCGTGATTACAAATCACGCACCAGCACAACGCCAGTAGACATGGGTTGAACCGTACGCTGATAAATCTCGAGCCAACCGCTCGATTTCTTTAAAGCCTGAGCGCCCAGTGCGGCTCGTCTTTCGGCCAGCACGGCTTCATCGACATTCAGATCGATGCGATATTTGGGCACATCGATCGTGATTGAATCGCCTGTTTCAACCAGTGCGAGAGGACCGCCCACGGCCGCCTCCGGCGATACCTCCGCCACCGTCAACCCCTTGTTGCAAAGCCCTGATAGCTGGCCGTCGGAAACAAAAGCGACATCGTTTTGCAATTCTGCGGAATATAATGCGAATACGACCATCGACGCCGGCCCAGCCATGCCTGGCCCGCCTTTTGGTCCCATGCCGCGAACGACCAGCACATGCCCGGGCTTGACTTCGCCGGCTTGGATAGCATCTATGGCTTCAAAGCCATCTTCGAACACAATCGCCTTACCCTCGAAGCGATCTTTGCGTCCCGGATCGTGCAGGCCCAACTTTACGATTGCGCTGTCCGGCGCAAGCGAGCCACTCAGCACAACTATCGGTGGTTTGTCAGACAGGGCGCGCGACAGCGGTCGGATGACTTCTTCGTCTTGAACCTCGATGCCGTCAAGATTCTTCTTCACAGTCTGACCCGTCACGGTCAATGCAGACACGTCAAGCAGCGACTCGAGTTGCTTCATGATCGCGCGTGCGCCACCGGCAGCCTCGAATGCCTCAATGCTGTCGTCGCCATTTGGCCGCACGCCGCTGAGTACCGGTATTTTCTTTCCGAGTTCATTGAACAATTCAAAAATATTGATGTCGACTTCGCTCTCGACGGCAGTGGCTTGAAGGTGTTTTATACAATTGATTGAGCCGCTGACAGCTAGCACTGCAGCTACGGCGTTGCGGAAAGCCCCTTCGGTAAGAATGTCTCGCGGCTTTAGGTCTTCCCAAACCATGTCGACGATGCGCTTGCCAGATTCGTAAGCATAATGCCGCATGGCGTCGCCAAGGGCGGCAACCGGGGCGCTGCCGGGCAAACTCATACCCAACGCTTCGCAGACAACATGCATCGAATTCGCGGTCGCCATTCCTGAACAAACTCCGGGGCCGCGAATAGCATTGTCGCTCATACCTCGCAGGTCCTCTTTCGACAACTTGCCAAACCGTGCTTGTACAGAACCCATAAAGACATCTTCAATGTCGACGTGCTGACCTCGATACTCGCCACTGGGCTGATAACCACAAACGACAATGATGGTAGGCACATTGAAACGCCCTGCCGCCATAAGGTGCGCGGGGGGCGTTTTATCGCACGAAGTAAGGCAGATCATGGCATCCAGCTGCGCACCTTCCACTGCGATTTCCATGTCGTTGACGACCAGATCGCGACTCGCAAGGATGTAACCCGAACCGCCCGCCGAGACGATAAAGTCACTCGGCGCAGCCGTACGGATTTCGATGGGCAAGCCGCCTGCTTCACGAACGCCCTGCTTTACGATCTCCGCGACTTTGTCCAAATGACTGAAACAGATCGCCAGTTCCGAAGAACTGTTGATCACTGCGATTTTCGGCTTCTCTAGATCTTCATCGGAATGACCTAGCGCCTTCCACTGCGCACGCCGCACCGCCTCGCGCGTGCTACCTGCTTCGAAATTGCTGCGTAATGCCCGCTTTTTCATTCCGTTCCTCGCCTATTGTCACGTCGTATGATGCAAGTTGATATGATAACCGACACGGGCTGCCGGGCCGGACTCGCACTTTGGCGGCATTTCCCATCAATTCAATAAATCGATGACGCAATTGAACGACACAACGATTCGTAGACGCAGCGCTGCGGGCTCAACCAACCTCGAAGCCGACATCTGTGTTCTCGGCGCGGGCATATCCGGCGTATCCGCGGCGATTGAAGCTGCACGGCTGGGCAGACGCGTCATTCTTGCAGATGCTGCACCCACTATTGGCGGCCAAGCAGTCGGTTCCATTGTCGGCACCATCATCGGCCTGTATACGCATGGGCCAGACGCATACCAAATTACGCATGGCCTGGCAGACGAACTCGTTAACGAACTGACCGCATCCGGCGACCTGTTGCGGCGGCGCAGCGAACGCACCGGCACGATTACTTTCCAATACGAGATCATGCAGCTTGGTCGTTGGATGGAACGCAAGTGTGCCGAAGCCGGCGTTGAGCTACTCGTCGGAGCAGCCCTGAATGATGCCGATTTCTCCGAGCGCCGATTAAAACAGTTGGAGTTTGCAACACGCTATGGGCCGGTCACGGTCAATGCCACAGGTTTCGTCGACGCTTCCGGCGACGCAGCACTATCCTGGCAAGCGGGCCTCGGCGTCCGAGAACCAAACGCACCGGTGTACGGGTCGCTGAACTTCCTGCTGGAAAACTACGACGAAGCTAAAGTCGCCGAAATCGATCACAAGCTCATCTATTCCCGCCTCAAGGAAGTTGGCGCAGATTACGGACTGGTTCGCCACGATGGCTTTCTATTTGCCTTCCCAGGCAAAGGCACAGCCCTGGCAAATCTGACTCATTTCAAGACGCCATTGGACCCAATTGGCGCCGGTAAAATGGTCCTCGAGGGACGCGAGCAGGCCGATGGACTCGTCAAGTTTTTACGCAATGAGTTTCCGGAAATGTTTGCCAAAGTTTCGGTTCGCTACTACGGCAACCCAGGCATTCGGCAAACACGCTGGATCGTTGCAAACCATCAGCTCACGCTGGAGGAAATCCGCGAAGGAACGCAACCAGCCGATGCAGTAGCGCGTTGCGCCTGGTGGGTGGAATTGCACGACACCGAAGAACTCGTGCACTGGGAGGAGTTTCCTGATGGCCACGTCTATTACATTCCATTGAGCTGCATGGTGCCTAAAGAGGCTGATAACATCGTCGCGGCGGGTCGCTGTGTAGATGGCGACACATTTGCACTATCGGCTGTCCGGGTCATGGGGCCTTGCATGGCCATGGGCGCGGCAGCGGCACATGCACTAGACTTAGCGGGAAGCGGGCCGGTGAACAACGTCGACATGACGGAACTTCAAGCTCGTCTGGCGAAGAACCTAACAAACGGCGGTTAAATAACACGCCGACGACAAAATGCGCAAAGGGGGGTCCATTGAGCACGCCATCTGAAGTTGTTGAAGGCGCCGAGTATCGGGACAAAAAACTCGATAACCCGGTTTATAAGTGGTATGTCGTGTGTGTGCTGGTGCTCGGCTACATATTTAACGTCGTCGACCGTGGCGCATTGGGCATTCTCGTCCAGCCGATTAAAGACGAACTGCAAATCAGTGACACAGCGATGGGGCTGCTCACCGGATTCGCCTTCGCGTTCTTCTATGCGTTCATGGGCATCCCCATCGCAAGATTAGCTGACCGTTGGAGCCGGGTTAACGTGCTCGGTTTAGCCATTACGTTATGGAGCGTTGCAACGGCGTTGTGCGGCACCGCATGGAACTACATGTCGCTGTTTGCATTTCGCAGCGCAACCGGTGTTGGCGAAGCCGGCGGTTCGCCACCGTCACACTCGCTGATCTCTGACTACTTTCCATCTTCTAACAGAGCTACGGCACTCGCGGTTTACGCTATGTCCGTACCATTTGGCACAGCACTCGGCAGTTTTGTGTCGGGGCAGAGTAATCTTGTATTCGGTTGGCGCACGACGTTCATTATCGTCGGCTTACCTGGCCTGTTAGTGGCAATGTTGATCTGGCTCACAGTGAAGGAGCCGCCACGTGGCTACTCAGATGCGCCGCACTTGCGCGCCAAGAAAACCACAGCGCCCCCGTTCTTCGAAGTATTCAAATTTCTATTGACGCGTCGGTCTTTCATGCACATGTCATTAGCCGCAGCGCTGCATTCGGTGGTTTGGTATGCCGGGAGCAACTGGAACGCAACCTTCTTTATACGTGCACACGATATGGACACCGGACAGGCGGGCAGCTATCTCGCCATATTTGCATTGATAGGCGCGGTTGGCAGTTTTACCGGCGGTTACCTGGCCGACAAAGTAAGCACGCGCAAGAATGACAAACGCTGGTATATGTGGGTACCCGGCATTGCATGCCTGGTCATGGTGCCGTTTCAGTTCCTATCTTACCTTTCGCCAGATATGAGCACCGTTGTGCCCTCCTTTTCGATTATGGTCGTTTTGGCATCGATGTTTTTCGGCCCCTCTTTTGCGGTAGCTCAATCCATTGCCACCGTTCGAATGCGTGCCGTTGCCACTTCGGTACTGTTATTTATTCAGACCATTATCGGCCTGAGTCTAGGGCCATTTTTTGTCGGCCTCATAAGCGACGTATTGCAAGCTACCAACGATGATGGCACTGCGTTGCGTTACTCGCTGGTCATCGTCGGGTTGGCCAATATCTGGGCGGCAGTGCATTACCTCATAGGCTCACGCACGTATCGAGAAGATTTAGCTGAAACAGCCAAATTGAACGAACAGGCTGCAGCTTGAAACCATTGCTGATTGTGCAGGCAAAGGAAAACGCCGGCGCACGGCGTTGACGCTAGGGTCAACGTTGCGCGGTTCGATCAAGCACCGCGCAACGTTGCGACCGGCGATTCGTTCACGACGGACCGAACTGCAAGCGTGCCACTGACGCCCACAATGACCATGCCAAGCACGACACCGCTCACCCACAAGAGAAAACTAGGCACAAACTCAAGATCGAAAAGACGCGTAGCGATTAGATAACCAACCGTTGTTGCGGCGATCGATGCCAGCAATCCCGCGAGCAATCCCAGCGTGGCAAATTCAGCGGCAACACCCTGCAATACCGTGCTACGACGCGCTCCCAACGTCCGCAAAACAGCGCTCTCAAACATGCGCTCATCGCGGGTTGCCTGAATGGCCGCAAGCAGGACCATGATTCCCGAAGCCAATGTAAACAAAAAGACGTATTGGACGGCCATGGCTGCGCGGTCCATTGCTCCGCGCACTTGGGCAAGGACAGCTTCTATGTCTATGATGGAAACGCTTGGAAAGCTGCGGACTAAATCAAGCATGGCGCCGCGGCGATCCTGCGGCACATAGAAGCTAGTAATGTAGGTATGAGCAAAGCCTTCGACGAAACCAGGATTCAAAACCATAAAAAAGTTTGGCCGAAAGGACTCCCAGTTAACTCGCCGGGCATTAGCAATTCGCACCTTTAGGCGCTCGCCGCCAATCGCATAAGTAATTTCATCACCAATCGAAAGACCGATTTCCGCCAGCAAGCCCTCCTCTATCGACAGTAACGGTTCCGTGGAGTCCGCGTTCCACCACTCACCGGCGACCACTTCGTTGTCGGCGCCGATATCGGCAGACCAGGTAAGATTGATCTCATCATTCAGTTCGTCCTGCGCCCTTTCATCTCGCGCAACATATTCGGCAAGCGGCACATCGTTTACGTGACTGATCCTTGCCCGCGCGAGCGGCGTAAATCCACTTGTATCAAGCCCTTGTGCAACAAGAAAACGCTGCAATTCTTCCCGCTCGTTCGGTTGAATATTTATCAGGAAATGATTCGGCGCAGATTCGGTGAGCGTGGTTTGCCATTCCACCATGAGTTGCGTTCTTACCAACGTCAGCAGCAGCAATACCATGAGGCCGATTCCAAAGGCTACGATTTGAACACTGCTTTCACGGCCGCGGCGAGCGACGTTGGCGATTCCGTATCGCCACGCGACCCCGACGCCGCCCCGCATGGTATTCAAGCCATACACCAACAATCGGCCCGCTGCGTACAAAACTGCGACGGTGACAGCTGCGCCGCCAAGCACGTAAATGATGAGTTCCAAGTCGCCAAACAATAAATACAACATCCCAGCGACACTCAAACCAGCAACACCATAGATTGTCTGGTACCGCAATGGCGGCGGCTCAATGTCCTTTCGCAGCACTCGTGCCGGCGGCACGCCACCAAGCTGCAACAGCGGCGGCAGCGCGAAACCTACTGCGACGACAAGCGCCGTAAGAGGCCCAACGAATGCGCCGCTCCCTTTGGCTTGAGGCAACGCGGCTTCGATATAGTCCGCGAGCAGCGCAGTTAGCCCAAACTGCGCCAAGTACCCGACTAAACTCCCAATGACACCGGCCCCGATGACCAAGAATAGAAGCTGCATGACATTGAGACGCAGGACGTCGCGGTACCGAGCACCGACACATTTCATCAGCGCAACGGAATCGAGGCGGCGATTTACAAAGCGCCGTGCAGACATCGCCACTGCGACACCGCCCAGCAGAACGCATACCAACGCCGCGAGGATCAGGAAGCGCTCGGCTTGATCCAACGATGCGCGAACTTCAGGCCGGGCATCCCGTATGTCATCCAGCTCTTCTTCCGGCTGCAACAGCGTATCTAGCGTCGCCCTGAACTGCGCGACTTGTTCCGACGAACCAGCATACAAGTGCTCGTACTCGATGATGCTGCCGGGCTGGATCAGGCCAGCAGCCATAAGATCGTCGAGATTGAGCAGTACTGTGGGTGCAATCTCCATGAGTCGCCACCCCTCATCGGGTCGGAACTCCAATGTCTTTGCAACCCGCAGGCGGAGCTGGCCAACTTCGATCGTGTCGCCAACATCAATATCGAGCCGCGCTAACAGACTGGGCTCTGCCCAGACATTTCCAGACTCCGGCGCACCACTGGCAATATATATCTGGCCACCGAGTTCATCGGCTACCTGTACTTCGCCGCGCAGTGGATACCCATTGGTTACGCCACGAATATCGGCCAAGGTACTCGAGTCGCCAGCCAGTATAACGCTGCGGAAATGGACAACTTCGGCTGTCGCCATGCCCACCGCTTGCGCCTCGGACAAATAGCCACTCGGCAGCGGCCGAACCGATTCAACACGCAGATCTGCCGCGAGCACTTCGCCTGCTTCTTGAGAGACGGCTTGCCGCACGCGATCCGTGAAGAACGATACGGCGCTCATTGCCGCCACAGCAACGATCATCGAGACGAACATCACCAGGACCTCGCCCGACCGCCAATCGCGAATCAGAAGACGGCCAGCTAGATTCCACGGAATACTGCGACTCATAGGGCGCTCCAAACCTTGCGTAAACAGCCGATACAAAGACTGTTCGGCGCGACTAGAGTACTCGATTCCAGCCACACCAAACTATAGACGAGTTGGCTGATGACACGCCTGCTCGCCGAATTTGAGCGGCGAAGTGCTTGCTGCGCGCGTTCCGATCCCAGGGCGGCCAGCGGCGAGCTCAGGCGAGTGCTTTTCCCCGCCAGAAAGCCCTCGACGCGCTGCCGAGAAGCGGTATACTAATCGTTGGATTAGGCGAGCGCTGTGGGGGTTGCATTGATGCGAAGCGAAGGACAGCTTAGCGTTGACACGCCATCCATCGCCGAATCTCTCCACGAGCGTTTTTCGCGCTTGAATCGGCAACTTCGAAGTATCGAATTGCCGCAAGGCATGACGCAGGAGCGCATGAGTGCCCTTGCCATCATCGACAGTCGCGGGCCGATTTCCGTATCCGCCTTGGCAGATCATGAGCGCGTACGCCCGGCTACCATGTCACGGATGATCTCGGCATTGGAAGCCGACGGATTCGTGAAGCGACTCAACGATAAGACCGACGGCCGCGGGGTCTTGGTAGCGACAACGGCCCGTGGCCGCAAAGCATTCGCGCACGCGCAGCAGCGCCGGCTAGGACAACTGTCAGCCGCGCTCAACGAATTGCCCCAAGATCAACTCGAACTCATGCAATCGCTTGCTGGAGCACTTGAAAATCTCACTCAGATTCTAGACACGCCGAAGTCCTGAGCGCTCCTTCCGGCCCGGTTCACTCTCGCCTTATCAGGCGTGGACGCTTATGATGTAACGCAGTTATGAAACGCATACGAGGGTTTACTTGATGGCATCGTCCAATCGTCAGGATCCAAAGGGCTTAGACCGTCGTCACTTCTTAAAAGGCGCAACATTGGGCGCAGCGACGGGTTTGGTCGGTGCGCAAACGACCCCGGCATCTGCGCAGACTCGAACCCCGAGCGTAACGCGGCCTACAGAGGCTGACGGACAAGCCGATTACACACCGCCCCCGGCCAATGCGATTGGTACACCGGCCATCGAGAAACCTAATTCCGACTTTATGGTCGACGTCTTGAAAGCACTGGACCTCGACTATTGCGCCATCAATCCAGGCTCTTCGTTCGAGGGCCTCCATGAGTCGATCATTAATTATGGCGGCAACCAAAAACCAGAACTGATTACGGTACTTCATGAAGAAGCCGGTGCGGCGATGGCCCATGGTTATGCTAAAGCTGCAGGTAAGCCGATGATGACGCTGATGCATGGCACTGTCGGCCTTTTACATGCATCCATGGGGATCTTTCAGGCGTGGGCCGACCGCGTACCGATATTTTCTGTAGTCGCGCATAGTCGCAACCCAAACAGCATCGTCAACCGTCCACACAGTGCGCAAGACCTGGGCGGAATCGTACGCGATTTCGTCAAAATGGATGACGAGGCAACCAACCTCGATCGATTTGCAGAGGCGGCAATGCGCGCTTATACCATTGGCAGAACGCCACCGATGGGACCCACGTTGCTGGTCGTTGATTCCGCACTGCAAGAAGCACCGATGCCACAACCCAACAATCATCGAGTGCCAAAGCTCACGATGGCAAGACCGCCGCAGGGCGACGCAAACTCCATACGGGAAGCCGCTGGCTGGCTGGTCAGTGCGGAGCGCCCGCTGCTCCGGCCACAGAAGCTCGCCCGCACGCCACAAGGCTGGGACAATCTGTTGGAATTGGCCGAACTGCTGCAGTGCCCTGTCGATGTTGGCGGTTATGCCTCATGGCAGGATTTCCCTTCTTGGCACGCGCTTTACGGCAATGGCGGGCCGAATTATTCCCCGGACGTCATCCTCGGCCTCGAACTCAATGACATGCAGGGTGCGGTTGCGGCCATGCGGGAAACTGGTGGCAGAACCATCAGCATTTGCTCTGAGTATTTATTCCAACACAGTAATATTCATGACTTCGGCGGTTACTCGGAAGTTGACCTTGCCATTGCTGCAGATGCAGAAGCTTCCCTGCCTGCACTGATCGAAGAAGTACGCATGGCCATCGGCCGCAACGACGAACGACGATTTGCCACTCGCCGTCGAGAGATTGCTTCCGCACACCGCAGTATTCGCGAACAAGAACTAAGCGACGCGACTCACGGTTGGAACACTAGCCCCGTTAGTGTTCCCCGCATGGTTGCCGAACTCTACAACCAAGTTAAGAATGACGATTGGGCTATCGTCTCCGGTCACCAGTTCACCGGACAATGGCAGCGGCGCCTTATGAACCACGATACGCACTACCGCTATAACGGCGACTGTGGCGGCTTTGGTATCGGCTACGACACGCCCGCTTCAGTTGGTGGCGCCTTGGCGCATCGGGCGCAGGGACGGCTGCCAATCTCGATTGTCGGCGACGGGGACTTCAACTTTGTTGGGCCCGGTGCATTGTGGACCGCTGCACATCACAAGATTCCGTTACTACTCGTCATTCACAATAATCGCGCTTATCACGCAGAGGTCATGTTGGTTCAGCGTGTCGCCGGAAGGCGCGGCAGAGGTACAGACCAAATTCACATCGGCAATGTCATTTCAGACCCTAATCCCGATTACGCGAAGATTGCTCAAGGTTATGGCGTTTATGCAGAAGGCCCGATCGATAATCCCAACGACCTCGGTCCAGCATTTGCCCGCGCACTGGCTCGAGTGCGCGCTGGCGAACCGGCATTGGTCGACGTTATATCTCAACCGCGGTAATTTCCTGATGAAGACGAAATTAGTAACAAATAGCTTGATGGTGCTGAGCCGAAGCATGGCATTGACGTGCTTCTTCTTTGCAATTGCAGTTGCAACTACTGACTCAGCAAACGCTCAACAAACCACCGGTAACACGGCGCGCGGTGAAACATTTTTTACGAGCACTTACAAATGTTATGCGTGCCATGGTTTCGATGCGCAGACCGGTGCGCGGCGTCTCAAACCCATGCGCTATACAGAAGCAGCGTTTACTACTTTTGTCCAGAACTCTCCACTGGCACAGATGCCAGCATATCCTGATGTCGCCGCGGACGATCTCGCCGACATATACTCATACATTCTGTCCATTCCGATAGACGCCCCAGCCATTGACGAAATTCCGCTGCTGAAGGAAATCCGCGACGCCACGTTGAAGAGCCTCGCGCAATAAGCTACCGCTGTGGGCGAAGCTGTCTCAGTTGCGTTAAGCTTGCCGTCAGGGCTTCGGCCACTTCATCGGCATGTTCTACATCTTGCCCAAAGCCGTCTAGCTTGGCGCGAATGCCAACCATTTGCCGTTCCATGCTGCCGATTTCCGCACTGGACAATTGGCTGCCATCCGCTTCGAATCGCGCTTGCACGAATTGACTAAAACTCCTTGCGGTTTCCACAAAGCCAGCGTTGTCACGCAGCACATCAACTGCGCGTGCTCGCAATAGCAGTAGCTCCAACTTAGGCCGAATAAGCAACGCGCGGTCAATCAGCCGCAGCGCGTCGAAGGCGTAACGCTCGTCACCGTTTGCCTGGGTTCGCCAATCCGCTCTTAGCTGGACAGCTTCCGGATACCACAGGTCGTTTGGATTGGTATTGGCAAGTTCTGGATCGAGGCGAGCCAGTTCGCTGATCTGCCCCTTCGCCGCCAATTCCCAACCGCGCACGACAGCAGCCGCCGAACCGGAAAGCCCGCTGGCTAAAGCAACCGTAGCCGGGTCGGCTCGGTCGGCAGCCAAATCTGCCAACCAGGGCTCAACGAGCGCATAGCGTGCTGCTTGCAAGCTTGGCTGGGCACTCAGCGAATCTCGGAATGCCGCCAGGGCGGCGCGGGTGTCTCCCCTCGCCCCGGCTACGAGCGCTTTGATGAATAGCGCACTCCCGGGCTCTGCTAATGAATCGGCCAGGCGATCGGCTCGAGTTAAAAATCCGTCACGCACAAGCTTTGCACCGACGGCGATCGACGGAACCTGCTCCGCAAGCATTCGTCCCGCCCAACCACTGCGTTCAGTCAGTGGATCGTATTCTGCAAGTGATTCAACCAAATCAACGGTGTTGTATCCGTCCGCCAGGTAGCGGCTGTGAGTCGCCATTCTATTTAGATCATCTGTGATGGCACGGCCATCCTCCGCCAGTGCCTTTACACCTTGCTGGTCCAGGACCAACGATGCGAGCAGATCGCTGACATTATTTAGACCCATGTAACTGTAGTACAGGATGTTCGCGCTCAATGGCTTACCGGTAGCGAGCATGTTGCGCTCAATGTCCAGCGGCGCATCAGAAGCGACGAGAAAAAGCATGGAGCCTCCAGCTTGATACAGCCTGACATGCATGAACGTCTGAGTCAGATTTCTCGCTAAACCTCGTAGCAGTGATTCATCCAGAAACCCTGCGCCGACCCATTGCAGGAACACCCCGTCATTTTGCAAATGCGCTTTTGCCAATTTCACAAACTCTTGGGTGTAGAGATGTGACGCACCAGCAGTCCATGGATGAGATGGCTGCGACACAATGATGTCGTAGGTAGACTCGCTGAGGCGCAATGCATTGCGCGCATCGTTTATGACGACATTGATACGAGTATCCGCAAGTGGATCAATGGCGCGAAGATCTGCAATAGCCCGATTAGCAGCAATGACTTCGGGTTCGAGTTCAATCACATCGATGGACGCTATCGTCTGCGGAACATTCTCCAGCGCGATGCCCCCACCGAATCCCACGACAAGCAAGCTGCGTGCATCCGGGCGAGCCGCAATCGGCAAACCAGTAAGCCAATGCTGTACCTGACCAATGGTGGGTGCGCCCTTGCGCGCCACAGTGGCCTCAGGCAGCCCGTTGGTCCGAATATCCAAGCTCCCATTAGTGTCGTTAACCAGCACAGTTGCTGACCGCCCGACTCCGTAATAGACCTCCTGCACGTTGGCACCAGAAAGCACTGGAAAAGCCGTGTTAGATAGGACGGCCTCGGGACGCAATGGCTGGTAAAAAATTGCTGCAGCCAAGACTGCTATGCCCGGCAAGCCGGCAATCGACACCCGCCGCTTTCGCACCGCAGGAAACACCAGCAACAAAAATACGCAAAAACCAATGCAGCAATTCGCCACCACCGCCAATTTGTTGGTACTTTCGAAACCTAGAGCCGGGAGCAAGATAAAGCCGGTAGCGATTGAGCCTACAATCGCACCCGCTGTATTCCAGGCATAAACACTCGCAGTAGCTTCGGAAGCAAGCTCTTTCGTCGGAGCAAGCACCCTCACGGCCAATGGAAACGTTGCACCAATAAAGACAGTCGCCGGCAACATGACCGTCACAGCGTATATCGAAAATACCCACATGCTGCGCTGATCCGGCACCCCAATGTCCATCCATGCATATGCGATAGCCGCCATTAAGCCAATGCAAAACTGAGCAATCGCAAAACACTGTGCCGCCCTATAACGTTGGCTCGCGAAATATCCACCGACTGCGCTGCCTAAAGCGATACCGATCAAGAATGCCGACAACATGATCGCGAACGCATAAACGCTTCCGCCAACGACATGCGACAACAGCCGCGTCCACA
>JAHEEO010000248.1 GCA_024640665.1 Rhodospirillales bacterium
CGCGTCGAACATATTTAACTGCAAAACGATGCACTCGCTAATGGATCGTGCGCAAATGCCGGCTGGATCAAGCGCCTGAACGATCTGTATGGCCGCTTCGACTTCCTCGTGGGTTGCCAGCACATCCGGCGCAAGTGTGGTGCGAATGGTTTCAACATCGTCGATCAGATACCCGTCATCGTTAATCGCATCGACGATGGCTTGGCCGATGGTTCTGGTCTTGTCGTCGAGTGGTTCGAGCTCCAATTGCCATAGCAAATGGTCTTGCAGCGTTTCGCCAGAGTGGTCCTCATAGTCAAAGTTGGTCTCACCACTGCCTCCACTGCGCGGAGAGTCGCTCGGCCCGATACGTTGAATGTCTTCCCATTCGCGGTCGTCGCTAGCCGCTACATTCGCCATTTCTTCGTCCGGCGTTGCGTTTTCAGCCGGAATCTCAGGTTCTGAAGAAAGGCTTTCTTCGGCCTCCAGCATGACGTTTTCGTTGAGCGCCTGCTGTATTTCAGTTCTCAAATCCATGATCGGAAGCTGGAGCAAGCGAATGGCCTGCTGCAGCTGTGGCGTCATAGTGAGCTGCTGAGACAGCCTGAGTTGTAATGACGGCTTAAGCATTGGATTGGCTAGTTAAAGCGAGAATCCTTCGCCGAGGTAAACTTTTCGAACCTGTTCGTTCGACAAGATTTCATTGGGTGTCCCAGCTGCCATTAAATGTCCTTCATTCAGGATATATGCACGGTCGCAAATTCCAAGGGTTTCGCGCACATTATGATCCGTAATCAGCACGCCGATGTCTCGCTGGCTGAGATGCCGAATGATCCGTTGAATATCGAGAACTGATATTGGGTCAACGCCTGCAAATGGCTCGTCCAACAGGACGAAGCTGGGCTGGGCGGCCAAGGCTCTGGCGATTTCGACCCGTCTGCGTTCACCGCCTGACAGGCTCATGCCGAGGCTGTCGCGAACGTGTGAAATATGCAGTTCTTCGAGAAGTTGCTCGAGCATCGACTCGCGATCAGCTCTGCTGAGCTCAGGCCGAGTCTGCAAAATAGCGCGAATGTTATCGGCCACGGACAACCGGCGAAAAACCGATGCTTCTTGCGGCAAATAGCCCAGGCCGAGGCGCGCGCGTTTATGGATAGGTAAACGAGTGATGTCGCGGCCATCCAAAATGATTTGGCCTTGATCACAGCGGATGAGCCCAACGATCATATAAAAGGCAGTCGTCTTCCCTGCCCCATTTGGGCCCAGCAGCCCGACCACTTGCCCGCTTTCAATTGAGACGGATAGTGCCTTGATCACCTCGCGCTGGCGGTAGCGCTTGGCGATATCAACTGTTTCGAGCTTGCTCATTGCGAAGAAGGCGTTCCGTTTGTTTCGGCTCGTTGATCTGAATCATTGGGCACGATAACTGTTCTAAACGGCTCCGTGCACCGCGCCGAACCCGTCGTAAACTCCTCTTCGCCGAGAAAATAGACCAGGTCGCAGCCGGTTGTGCGGTATGGGCCTACCGTGAGAGACACAGTGCCCAAAAGCTCGACAGTGCCGGCCGCATTGTCGTAGCGCAATTCGTTGGCAGTGCCGAATACGGGGCCGTTTTCGGCGGCAACGGTGTCTTCGAATGCAACCGGATTCCCTGACAGTTCAGCGCTGATGAGCTGTTGATCGCGAAACTGGAAGACTGCTCGGTCGGCTGCAAGGTTCGCCGAATCAAGCGTAACTCGAATATTGCCTTCGAAGCGCCATTCGCCCGCATCGAAATTGAGCCGATCCGCGAAGGCGCTGGCTTTGTCAGCGCTCAGATTCCAGCGTTCAGCCACGATGCGGAATCCATCGAACGCCATCGTATTCGTCGAGCGATCCAGCGTAAAAGAGTCAGATTCCCACTCTCTGATGGACCCGAGGCCGCCTGCGGCCGGCGCTTGGCCGATGGCGGGCAGCGAAAAACCGCATGCGATAAGTAAGGCGGCTTGGCTAACGAGCAACTTCGGCATGAACATCTGATTCCAGGCTGATTCTTTCGTCCTTAAGGTATGCGCTGAGTCCGATCGCGGTAATTCTGCTCGCGCCAATAGCCAGGCTGACGGGTCCTGGCGTGCTGGCAAAGTTCGTTTCGGGTTCAAACAGCAGATCTTCAGTTTCAATGCGCGCCGTTTCGCTGGAATCTCGCTTGGTACTCTCTATTGTGACGTCGCCGGCTAGTGCGATATAGCTGCCGTCACGCGGACTCTGTGCGGAAGCGGCGCGTATCAGCCAAGGAACAGCAGCGATGTCCGAATAGGTGAGTTCGACCGTCTCAAGTGAAAGCATGTCGGATTCGGGAAACTCTTCGATTCTGGCAGCCGCAAGCTGATAAATTACCTGGCCGTCAGCGTCCAGCCCGCTAAAGATTGCATCAGTCAAATAATAGCCAAGATCTGGATAGCGTGTTTGCATGTTGGAGACCGGGCCTTCCTCGGGCGCACGCAAATACCAGCTGGCAAGTGCCGCTAGGCACAGGACGAGCACGATAATGGCATTGCGTATAGGGACTGGCATTAAAAACTCTGTAATTGGTCATTATGAGCTTACAGCCTATTGGATTGTACGCGAATTGCATCGATGTGCTGATCATCACGAGGTTTTTCGGTAGTGCTTCCGATCCGCTAGACTAGCCTGCTTAGTGACACGCAGCCGTGAGTTGGGATAACAAATGGATCCTCAGGAAATACAGAAACTGATCGAGATTGGACTTGCCGGCGCCAAAGTAGAGGTGCGCACCGATGGACAAGGGCACTATGAAGCGCTCGTCGTGGCTGAGCAGTTCGATGGAAAGCGCACATTGGCTCGCCACCAGCTCGTTTATGGCACTTTGGGCGAGCGGGTAGGTCGCGAGATCCACGCTTTGCAGCTGCAGACATTCACGCCTGCCGAGATGCAGGCGCGTCTTGCTGAGTCATAGGCTTGGATAAGCTCGAAATCGTCGGTGGCACGCCATTACATGGCGAAGTCATTGCATCGGGCGCAAAAAATGCGGCGCTACCGATACTTGCGGCCACTTTGCTTGCCGAAGGCCCTGTCACGCTCAGCAATGTGCCACACCTGAATGACGTAACGACAAGCGTCAAATTGCTGCGCAGCGTTGGTGCCGAAGTGACGTTTCATGACGGCACTAGTCTTGAGATTGATTCCGATTCAACAAATGATTTTGTTGCTCCCTACGAACTCGTTAAGACCATGCGGGCTTCCATTCTGGTGCTTGGCCCGCTGTTGGCGCGCTTCGGTCAGGCGGATGTTTCACTGCCAGGCGGCTGCGCGATTGGTGCACGGCCTGTCAATCTCCACGTCGAAGGTCTTGCTGCGATGGGGGCCGAGATTTCGATTGTCGATGGGTTTGTACGTGCTCGCGCCAAGCGTTTGAAGGGTGCCCGCATTGTGTTGGATACGGTCACGGTGACGGGTACCGAAAACCTGGTGATGGCAGCCACTCTCGCAGAGGGAGAGTCATTGATCGAAAATGCGGCGAGAGAGCCAGAAGTGATCGATTTGTGCGAGTTCCTGACGAGTATGGGTGCGCAAATCGAGGGCGCCGGAACGAGCACCATTCGGGTCCAGGGCGTTGCTGTGCTGCGTGGTGGGCCGTATTCGGTTATGCCGGATCGAATCGAAATAGGCACGTATTTGGTCGGCGCCGCAATGACCGGCGGTCGTATAAAGATCAAGCGGACCCGGCCGAATGATCTCGACGCCGTGCTGCAAAAGCTTGAAGAATGCGGCGCTGATGTTCGGGTAGACAGCCAGTCCATCGAGTTGGATATGAGTGGGCGGCGCCCACGTGCCGTTGACATACGGACGGCGCCATATCCTGGCTTCCCAACGGATATGCAGGCACAGTTTTGCGCATTAAACGCCGTGGCCGAGGGCACGGCGGTCATTACGGAGACCATTTTCGAGAATCGGTTTCAGCATGCGCTTGAGCTGCAGCGTATGGGCGCAAATCTGTCAATTCAGGGTAATACGGTTGTCTCCCGGGGCGTAGAGCGCTTGACTGGCGCGCCGGTTATGGCCACGGATCTAAGGGCTTCCGCTTCGTTGGTCCTAGCCGGTTTGGCAGCGCGCGGCACGACGCTGGTTGACCGCATTTACCATATCGATCGCGGGTATGAATGCTTAGAGGAAAAGCTCGCTCAGCTCGGCGCACAGATCAGAAGACGGCACGACTGATCAGCTTATTGATTCGCTGCCGTTTGCGCCGGCCTTTCAATCAAGATGACATCCGTTTCGAACAGCCGTTCGCCGAAGCGAGTCACGCGGATACGGAGCGTTTGTCCGGGCTGGGAACTCGCCACGATAGTGATGGCCTGCTGGCCATCGGTGATTCGTTG
>JAHEEO010000046.1 GCA_024640665.1 Rhodospirillales bacterium
CGATTCAGGGCCTTCCATGTATGAGAAGCCAATTGATACGACGCGTAGCGTATCGTTCACCAGTTCTTGTTCTGCCCGTCCCATTGCGGAGAATATTTCTGCCGGGTCGGAAGACTCACCGGCTGCAGCGTAATTAAACTTTCTATCCAGCAGACCAAAGAATGGAACAAGGCTATCTTCGTGCCTGACCTGCTTAAACTGTGACCAGCCTTGTTTGTAGAGTGACTGTTCGTAAAACGCGGAATCGGGACCGTAAGCGAGTGCCAAGCCATAGGCCTGTTCTGCCTCGCGGTAACGCTGTGAAACAAACAGCATTTCGCCGCGTCTGAATTGCGCTTCATCAATGTGCATTGTGTCCGGATATTCGGCAACTAAACGATCCAAGGTTGCCAGCGCCTCATCGATACGCCCCCCCGCCTCATGCGCACGAGCGAGCTGGTAAAGCACGAGATCATTCTTTGCATAGTCGGGGTATGAGTCCAGCAATTGCTCATAGAGTCCGACGGTACTGCCCGCGGCACTGGTCAAACCTTCGAGATTGCGCTGCAGCTGCTCGACTTCGACAGTTTCAAGCTGCAGATCCGCGAGTCGGCGCATCGCCTCTGCGCGAAGCAGTGGGTCTTCGGAGGCCAGGTCGAGAAACAATCGATAGCTCTCGATTGCCTTTTGCTCACTACCGTCGATGCTGCGTGCCGTGTCGACTTCGACGACGACAGAATCCAGCTCTTTGATCGTGCCCTCATCATTGCCACCGCCGCGGCCAAAAGGCCAGATCGCCATGGCGGCTAGAATAGGCACCAGAATGCTCTGCATCATTCCGGGCCTCCAGCGACGACTTCAGCGGTAGGCGCGGGAACGATTGCTGCAGCTCGATCATAGATCGCTGCAAGCGAGAAACGCGCCTGCACCATGTATGTACTCAGCCGATTGCGTTGCGCTACCAGTTCTTCAACTGCAATGTCCTGCAAATAGTTCTGCTGCTGCACGATTGCAGCATCTGTTGAGCCCTGTAAACCACGTACGCGCGCGTTCAGCGCCTTCACCTGAGCCGTTTGTGCGACAAATTGGTCTGGCCAGTCGTCGCGCGCGGTACGGACGCGCAGGTCAAGCCGGTCTGCTGCGCGCAGTTCCCGCTCCAAGTCTTGCAGCTCGCGCTGCGCCCGCCAGGAGCGTTCGTGGTATTGCTTCTTCAAGTCCCATATCAACAGCCCTTTCAAGAACCGCTGTTTACCTCTAAGCTCAGCGCCGCGGGCATCGTCACCCAACATCGTCAGGCTGGGCTCCATGTCGACCAGATCGCGCCACAGCATCTGCTGCTCGCGCGATGCAAGCGCCACGAAATCCTCGCTGCGTTCAACGGCGTTCAAGCGCGACTCTAAAGAGACACGTCTGGCATTCATCGCGTCCAAGTCAATTTGCGCAAGGCTCGCTTGCATGAGGGGAAGCCGCTGTGTGTACGCGCGCTGCTTGGTATCTAAGATGTCGTCGAAAGCGCCGAGGCTGCGTGACCATTCGTTTATGTTCTGGTCTAAGTACAGCAAGTCTCGATAGTTCTTCAGCCCTTCTTGAAAGCGATCGGTTGAAATCAGCTCGTAGAGATACCGAGACTCAATCGAGTCTGGCACTTGATCCAGCCGCCAATACCACCCCGTGCCGTCCACAGAACCCTGGGCAAGCAAGTCGGCCAGCAGCGTACCGTTTGAAATAGCGCCGATTGCGTCGTCCAACCGATTAATCTCATTGCTGAATGCATCGATAGCGCTCGAGTAGTGTTCCACTGCTTGGCCATCGGCGCCCAACTGCGCGTATGCGTAAGGCACTGCAAGTAAAGATTCTTGAACCGCAGAGTCCAGCAGGTCACGGCCGCGCAACTCCACCCAAGGCGCGAGGGCAGAGCGATAGTCTTGCAGTTCTGCGTCCGACCAGCCCACGCCAAGCAGCGCTTTGGTCGAAAACGGGCCATCGAGCCGGACGCGTTGCAGCGGTAGTTTGGCCGCTGCCGGTGCACTGGCCTGCAACCATGCATAGCCAAGCGCTACATTCGCTTTGTCGCGCAATGCAACGGCCTGCGGATCGTCATCGTCTTCGAGCTGACCAACTTCATTCAGCACCGCTGCGCCGGCCTCGATCTGACCCAAACGAACCAGCGCAACGCCAATGTTGTAGCGAGCATAGGCAATCCAACGCTCGCGGCGTTTTGGCCATGCTTCGAGCAAACTCAGCGCTGCGGCGAACTCGCCTTGATCCATCAGCACTTGTGCATGCAGCATCTGGCGATCCGGCTCCAACTCCTCCGGCAATGCGTCATTGATTCGGTTCAATGCAGCAAGCGATTCATCGAGGTAGCCGCGTTGATGCCATATCTTGGCAAGAAAGAACCAGGCACGATCATGCAAGCTCGGTTCGACCGAACCCGCCAATAAGTCCTCGAATATCTGCCCAGCCAGGCGATGCTGCCCATATGAAAGATACAAGCCGCCCAATAAGAGTTCGGCCTCGCCTGTGTGCGACGGGATTTCATCGCGCGCCTGAGCGGAAAGCAGCCGAGTTAGCGCACCGAAGTAGTCATCTTGATAAAAGTGAAACAGCACTTCGCCGTACGCAAGATCCTGAACAACGATGGGCTCGCTCTCATAATCCTCGGCGCTACCCGCTGCTGTCGCAGCAAGCAGCGCGGCGAGTGCAAGCGCACTACTTTTGGCGAATCGCAGCACGCACTACTCCCACTCTTTAACGACGAATTCAGGCTGTAGCTGCGTCTCACGATCCGAAATTGTGAGCTCGATGTACTTTGGTCCAATTCCCTTGTCGAAATTCAGGGCGGCGCCGCGTCGATAGTCGCGCGTATGCGGACCTTCACCGGTGAATACGGCGACTAACTCGTGGGCACCCGCCCGCATGTTGCCGACAAAGAGACGTTGCACTCCACCGCGATGCAGTGCCGTCACTTCACGATCGGTATACAAGTAGTTTGTAACGTCATCGCCATCGAGCGTCAGCTCGACAGAGTCCAATCCGAAGAACTCGCCGACATCCATTGAAACAAATACGGCCACTTGCGTGTTGGCCGGGAACAGCAGCTCCTCCTCCAACAAAAAAAGATCTCTGTTCAAGTCGACAGCGAGTTTCTTGAGGTCTTGAACCTCTTCATCAAGCGTTCGAAACTCAGCTGAATTCTGCTGCCCGGCCTCGGCGTTGAACTGCGGCAGCGGATCAACAGCAGCAAGCTCCTGCGAACCGATTAATGGCGAAACCATAATCAACAATGCCAGGTAGATAAATCGATACTTCATTTCTTACTCCGCCAATTCGCCGTTTATTCGCGCAACAGATTGCGCAGTTGGTCAGCGTAGTGGTCTTGCTCAGTTCGACTGAAACCCTCGACGACTTCGCGCACTTGCCCTTCACGATCAATGAACACGACCAAGGGCATGTCGTCCACTTCGTACATTTCTCCAACGACGCCGCCGACGTCGTGCAACACCGCATATGTCAATCCAAGCGCCTGCGCTGTGTCACGCGCTTGCGCCATCTGCGGATCGAGATTTACGGCCAGTAGAGCGAGACCGCTTTCGCCATAGCTTTGATGCAAAGCTTCAAACGCTTTGAGCTGGGTTCGGCATTCGCCACACCAACTTGCCCAAAACGTGAGTAGCACCACTTCGCCCCGATATTCCGAAAGACGGAGATTCGGTCCGGTCGTGCTCTTGAGAGCAAAGTCGGGCGCACTGCCATCATCGACTTCGTCGGCTGCAAACAAAGACCCGTTGCAATATGTGCAAATGGCGACAGCAACCGCCGTCGCGAAGATTTTTGTCCGCATCACCATTGTCTGCTTCCGTGCATGGTGTTCGTCTGAACCTTGTACTAGTTATGTCGTTCCGCCCCAAGCGGATAAAGCGCGCCGCATACATCGCGATGCCCGCGCGCCTGGCAACCTTAATTAAGTCGTGTCACGAGTATCTATGAGCCAAGTCTCAATCTACTCCGAGTTCAATTACTCAAAGCAGGAAACGTGCCAACTTATGGTATCGGGCGGAAAGCCCTATAGCAGTGTCAACGGTTCAACATAACGTTGAATTGCAGAGTAGCCAAGTGTCTGCACTTGGCTACAGTGAGAACAAGGCTTGCCTCTAACTCGTTGAACAAACGGACAATCTGGGGTCGCGGTTTCGCGACATAAAACTGGAAAAGAAATAGCCGCTCGCGTGAACTCAGTCGACCCACGCACGAGCGTTATCGAACAATTGTTGCCACGGAGAGAACGTTCCCCAGTTATTTGGATACCAGGAATTTTGCACGCTGCGGAACACTCTTTCGGGGTGAGGCATCATTATGGTAACTCTTCCATCGGAATTGCAGAGTCCTGTGATGCCCCTCGGCGAACCGTTGGGATTCTGCGGGTAGTGATCTGTGACCATTCCATGGTTGTCGACGAAGCGCAGCGCAGTAAGACTTCTCTCGCACTGCTCTAGACTAAGACTGTCCTTGAAAAGGGCCTTGCCCTCACCATGCGATACGACAACAGGCATCCGCGAGCCAGCCATGCCGCGCAGCAATACCGACGGGCTGTCCTGAACTTCCACCAAAGAAAACCTCGCCTCAAATTGATCGGATCGGTTTCGAACAAATCGCGGCCACGCATCCGTTCCCGGAATAAGCTCCTTCAGCGCTGACAACATCTGACAGCCGTTACAAACGCCGAGCGCGAAGATCTCGTCACGCTGAAAAAATGTCTCAAACATTTTCCGCAGCGCCGAGTTATACAGTATGGATTTCGCCCACCCTTCGCCGGCGCCTAAAACATCACCGTACGAAAAGCCGCCGCAGGTAACGATGCCGGCGTAGGCTTCCAACGACGCCCGCCCTTTCATCAGGTCGGTCATGTGCACATCGTGCGATTCGAAGCCTGCAGCATCCAAGGCAGCGGCCATTTCACGCTGACCATTTACGCCCTGCTCGCGGAGCACGGCAACTTTCGGCCTTGCATCCGTCGCCTGAGGGCGGGCACCCGGTTCCGGAGGCAGCGCAAAACTCAAATGCACATTCAGCCCTGGATCGGCGTTGTCGAGCGTTGCATCACGAGCTTCTTTTGCGCACTCGGGATTGTCGCGCAGCGCCTGCATTCGATAAGTCAATTCAGACCAAATGCCATGCAAATGCGAACGATCCGCAGCGAACTTATTGATGCCGCGATGTGAAACGCGCAATTGCTGATCCTGCGTTTTGCCATCGAGCGCTGCAAGACGCGCAATAACATGCGTCGACTTAATGCCGTGCTGCGAGAAAGCCGCTTCGACCTTATCCAAGTCGGATTCGCGAATTTGTATCAGCACACCCAGTTCTTCGCTAAAAAGATAGTCAACAATCTGCTTAACTTTCTTAGGTACGATTATTTCCAATCCCACCCTCGATGCGAAGGCCATCTCGGCCAAAGCCGCGAACCAGCCACCGTCTGAACGATCGTGATACGCCAGCAGTTTCCCCGCATCGCGAAGTTGCCTCTGCGCCGCGAAAAACCCCTTTATGACATCAGGACTTTCAACGTCAGGGTGTGCAGCACCAAACTCGCCATAACTTTGCGCCAAACAAGAGCCGCCCAGCCGGCTCGCCCCATCGGCAAGGTCGATGGCGACTATAAGCGTGTCTGGGGTGCTTGTATCGAGCAGTGGCGTCAGCGTCTTACGGACATCGGCGACGGGTGCAAACGCCGAAATAATTAAAGACACCGGCGACGTTACGGCTTTCTTGCCGGCAACATCTTCCCACGTTGTCTGCATGGACAGCGAGTCCTTACCGACTGGAATAGCAATGCCAAGCGCTGGACAGAATTCCTCGCCGATCGACTGCACCATTTCGTACAGCGCCAGATCGTCATTTCCATGTCCCGCTGCCGCCATCCAATTGGCTGAAAGCCTAATGTCGCTCAACTCGGCAACGTCTGCAGCGGCGATATTCAAAATTGCTTCGGCGACCGCAAGACGCGCCGACGCGGGCCCGGAGCGAATGGCAACCGGGGTGCGCTCGCCCATAGCCATCGCTTCACCCGTGTAATCGCGAAATCCACTCGTCGTGACAGCCACATCACTTACTGGAATCTGCCAAGGACCAACAAGTTGATCGCGGCTCACCAAGCCACCGACGCTGCGATCACCGATATGGATTAGAAAAGACTTATCAGCGACAGCCGGAAACGAAAGTACTCGACGGACTGCATCTTCAAGATCAAATTGAGGCCGCTCCCAAGACGACTTCTCTACCGGCAGACGGTCAGCTGTGCGCGTCATTTTCGGCGGCTTACCGAACAGCACATCCATCGGCATAGCGACTGGTGTATCTTCGAAGTCGCGATCGGTAACTGTCAGCGTTTTGTCGGCTGTTAATTCACCGATGACTGCGTATGGACAGCGCTCGCGTTTACAAATTTCGATAAAGCGCTCGATGTTGCCAGCTTCAATCGAAAGCATGTAGCGCTCTTGGGATTCGTTGCACCACAGTTCCATTGGGCTCATGCCTGGCTCATCGTTCGGCACGCTGCGCAATTCGATCAAAGCGCCTATACCGCTATGATCAACAATCTCCGGCACAGCATTCGACAAGCCTCCCGCACCGACATCGTGAATAGCCGCAATCGGATTAGCACTGCCGGACGCGCAGCATGCGTCGATGACTTCCTGCGCACGACGCTGCATTTCCGGATTGCCGCGCTGTACCGACGCAAAATCGAGCGTTTCTTCGCCCGTACCACTGCCTTGCGAGGATGCGGCACCGCCGCCAAGGCCAATCAGCATGGCGGGACCGCCAATGACAACTAGCTTGGCACCCGGTCCGGGTACGTCCTTGTCCACATGCTCGGCACGGATATTGCCAACGCCACCTGCGATCATGATGGGCTTGTGATAACCACGCCATTGGCCCCGATCTTTGATCAGGCAAGTTCGGAAGTAGCCTGTAATATTCGGTCGTCCAAACTCATTATTGAATTGCGCGGCGCCTATCGGCGCTTCGAGCATAATCGACAACGGCGAAGCGATGCGTGCAGGCAACCCGGGCGTCGACTTTTCCCAGGATTGCTTCCAGTCCGGCATATTCAGATGCGATACCGTGAACCCCACCAGGCCCGCCTTGGGCTTCGCACCCCGCCCGGTTGCGCCCTCATCGCGAATCTCACCACCGGAACCGGTTGCCGCCCCGGGAAACGGCGAAATCGCAGTTGGATGATTATGGGTCTCGACTTTCATGACCAGATGGGCTGGCTCGGTCACCCAGCGATACACCCCGCTGGCGACATCCGGCAAGAGCCATTGCGCCGTCGCGCCCTGCACCACTGCGGCATTGTCTTTATAGGCAGACAAGACCCCGCCTGGCGACATGGCATGGGTATTGCGAATCATGTCGAAGAGGCTCTTTGGTGCGGCAGCGCCGTCAATAAGCCAATCGGCATTGAATACTTTATGCCGACAGTGCTCAGAGTTGGCCTGGGCAAACATCATGAGTTCGACGTCTGTCGGGTTTCGCTGCAGCTCCGTAAAGCGCGTCATCAGGTATTCGATCTCGTCATCGGAAAGAGCGAGCCCCAATTGGGCATTGGCGCGCTCCAGCGCCCCATTGCGGCCTTTCGTTATATCCACGTGGCCTAGCTTACGAGGCGCATGCTCCGCAAATAACATGCGCTCCTCCGGAAAATCCATCAGGCATGTTTCGGTCATTCGATCATGCAGCAGCGGAGATATCTCGGCTAACTCGTCAGCTGTGAGTTGACGGTCCGCCCGCAGCTCATAGACCTTGCCGCGCTCGATTCTATGCACGGGCAACCCGCAGATTTGCGCAATATCGGTGGCTTTCGAGGCCCACGGGGATATCGTCCCGATTCGGGGTATAACGTGCAGACGCATGCCTTGCGGCTGATGCTCATCATCGACGCCATAGTGCAATATCGCCTGCAGGACTTTGAATTCGGCGGTCTCTAAACCACGCTGGATATGAACAAAATGCTCATATCGCACGGCTATATCGGAGATTGCAGCGATCCGATCATGCAGCTGTCGCCGCAGTTTATCTAAGCGGAACGCCGTCTCGGCCGCGGGTCCGGCCAAGTGCAACATTGTCATGGATAGGCTTCAGGGCTTGGGTGAAAATTCGAGTTGGCCCATGATAACCAATCGGCGCCGAGCTAAACAGATGACAGCTCAATCGACCGAGAACCACCCGCTGGGCGTCCCCTGCGTTGCCAGCCAGAAATCAAAAGCGGAATTTGCGCGCAACTCACGGACCGCGAGATCGACAAGTTCGGCGGAATTGTTCTTTTCACTCATGTGCAGCGCCACAACCCAGCGCAGCCCTGAGTGCTCGATGTCAGCCAGCAGGGCCGCCGCCTGGTGATTATTCAGATGGCCAAAGTCTGACGCCACGCGGGCCTTGAGAGCTTCTGGGTAGATCCCGGTTTGCAGAGTCATCAAATCGTGATTGAACTCGATCGCGACCGCGTCGCAATCTCCCAGAGAACTTGCGACATGCGGGGTTACATGGCCCGTGTCCGTCAAAATGCCCAAGCGAAATCCGCCTGCGCGAAACGAAAACTGCACTGGCTCGCGCGCATCATGAGGCACTGGAAATGGATGCACGGCAATATCGCCAAGCATGAACTCCTTGCCGTAGTTCACTATGCCGAATTCTGCGTCGAAACCGATAGCCGAGGCCGTGCCCGGCGTCATCCAAACCGGCATTCCATAGCGGCGCAGCAACGGGCCAACACCTTGTGCGTGATCCGAATGCTCATGCGTAACGAGTACGGCGCTGATGTCTTTAGGATCTCGCTCGACAGCGGCCATCCGCGCCTCCAAAGCGCGGCACGACAATCCACAGTCTATGAGTATCAGCGAATTCTGCGACTCGACCAGCAGCGCATTACCGCGACTGCCGCTGGCTAGCGAACAAAAACGGAGCCCCACCGGGTTTTGGGCTTAAGACTTCGAACCGGAGCCGCCGCCTTCGCCGCCGGGCGGGGCATACATGGGCATTGGAAACTGCGCAACGTTGCCACCCTCGATATTAGTCACCTTGCTGACGCCCTGTTTATCCACTTCATCGATGCGCACAATAGAGTGCAATGGCAGATAGGTTCGCTTTACGCCGGAAAATTCAGTTTGTATCCGCTCTTCAGACGGATCCACTACAACTGTGGAACGCGCGCCGAAAACGAGTTTTTCAACTTCGATAAAGCCAAACAATCCGCCGTGGCTCACACTCTTGGCATAAATCTCATAGACCTTGCCCTGATTGAGAAACATCACCTTATATAAGCGTTCGGAGGCCATTAATATTTCCGGAACAACTGAAGAATGAAAAGCTTAGCATAACGGCTCGCGCAACCTCGGTGGCAATTACGGAGCGATTGCAACATGTGGCTGAGACTCGCGTCACAGTCCAGCGCAGCAAAGATAGGCTTAAAATTTTCGACAGCTATACTTATTAAGAGCAACTACAAGCGAAAGTACGGCATTTATGGGTCTTCGCCTAGAAATAGTTAGTCAGCATCGCCAGGCACTGGGCGCGATAGGGATTAAAGAATTCGGTCAAGATGGCGGAACGATCGGTCGTTCACTGTCAAACGACTGGGCACTGCCTGATCGCAATCGGTTCTTATCGGCGAAGCATGCCTCGATCGATTATCGGTCCGGCAGCTATTACATCGTCGACACTTCGACAAATGGCGTTTATGTAAACGAATCAGAGACCCCGGTTGGCCGCGGCAACCCGCAGCGCCTGTTCGAAGGCGACCGAGTCCGCATTGGCGAGTACTTGATGGTCGCCAAGATCGAAATGGATGAAGGCACAATGGATGCCCTCGTTCTCGAAAGTCACGTTGACCCAGTCGACCGCGCGCAACGGGTCGAAACGCCCGACGCGACAGGATATGACTTACTCGACGAGCATGTGATGACCGGAGTCGGCATCGAAATTATGCTTGACGACACCGGCGAAAAACGCCCGGTTGCGCCGCAAAGCCCTGCAAAACTCAAAGCCGTCGCTGAACCGACTTCACACACACGCTCCCTATTGCTCGATGCCGAGCAAGCAAAGGCAGCCCCCAAACTACGCTCTGCGCCCGCGCCGAACCCACCCGCAAGCGCTCAACCAGGAGCAGCCGCGCCAAAGCCCGCCGCAGCAGCGCCAGCCGCACCAGCCACAGCTGCACCGAGTGCCAATCTGCCGCCACGGGTTCGTCAACCGCAACAACGGCCTCCAGCACGCGATCCTGCCGCAGACGAGGGCTCCAGCGCAGACTCATCGATTTCAGCTTTTTTTCGCGGTGCGGGTTTGAAAAACCATGCCCTCAATGAACAAGAATGCAACGCAACCCTATTTCTCCTCGGCCAACTGGTTCGCGAACTACTCACTGGATTAACCGAAAGCCTGCACTTGAGAGCACAGCAGAAGAATCAACTCAAACTCTCTAACACCACCATCCAGAAACGAGACAACAACCCGTTAAAGTTCTCAGCGGGAACCAGTGAAGCGCTGAAGAACCTGCTGTTTCGTACGTCGCGCGAGTACATGGGCCCTGTTGAGGCCGTGCGTGACGCGTACGCCGATATCAACTCGCATCAATTGGCATTGCTCAAGGCATTAGCTACAGCGGTACCGGAATACGTAAACCGCTTGGACCCCATCGTACTGGAAGATAAATTTGCACGCGCTGGCCGCGGCAGCCTGATGGGCGCGACCTCCAAATTGAAACACTGGGAGCTCTATAAGGATTTATTCCAAGTTGTGGCTCACCACAATCAAGGCCAACTACCTGTGCAGTTCTTGGAAGAACTCGCCAGAGCGTACGAAACGGAAAACGAGCGGGAAGCGGTCGTCCGCGGTCGCTCAAAGAAAGAAGCAACCCAAGCTTAAGGCTAGCCGCCTCATAGCGGCAGCCAGCATCGAAGCTACGCCTTGTGCTTGCGGCCCTTGGGCGGTTTCAAGCGAAACAGCACCAACGAAAAATCATCAGGCTTTGATGGCAAACGCCCGTCGGGATTGGCCATGCGTTGCTTAGACTGAGCAACCAATTCATCAGACACGTTCGGCAATGGCCCGCATCGAGCAACCTCAAAAATTTCACCTGGATAAAGGTTATCCAGCAAACCATCCGAGGCCAGTATGACCGTGTCACGGGCATCCAATTTCAACGGCGCCGCAACCTCAACCCGCATAGCTGGAGCGCCAATAACATTGAGCAGCACATGGCGGTAGTCATGATGCATCGCTTGATCTTCGCTCAACAAGCCTGACTCGACTGCAAACCCCGTTGGCGAGTGAGGCACCACTCGATGTTTGATCTTGCCGCGCTGCCCTACAACAGCAATTTCGGAATCTCCAACGTGATAACTGCGCATGAAACCATTCGAAATCTCTGCGATCGCGACAGTTGTGCCTGAGCCGCGACCCAATTCCATCAACTTCGTATTAGCAAACTCAATGGCTGCCAATATGGCTTGCTGCGGTTCCTCTTCAGTGGCCGCCTCGAGCGAAGCAACCAAGCTGCTCAGCACCAGATTCGCCGCCTCCCTGCCGCCAGGGGAACCGCCTACGCCGTCAGCAACTGCCAGCACAATGCCGTCTTTACCGAAAGGAACTACGGCAAGTGCATCCTCCGTGTTGCTGCCTCGGTTAGGACTGCAAAACAAACGAATAGAAACGTCACCGTACGGAAGACTGTAATCCGCCTGCTCATCGTCACCGGAAAAAACTGCAGCTTCTTGCAACTCATTGTTCAATGCAGACAGACCTATTTAATGCTGGCGCCAACGCCGCCTCCTAAGCTCAAGTGCAGTTGCGCTCGTGCTAGACTTTCAGCGTCTTTGCGGCGCCACTCAGTGATACGTGCATTATGACTCAGCTAACAATTGGGCAGCTTGCCAATAATACGGGCGTTTCCCGATCGACCTTACGCTATTACGAAGAACAAGGCCTTATAAAGCCATCTGGCCGCACCGCAGCCGGCTACCGGTTGTACACCAAGGACACCAGCAAGACATTATTGTTCATTCAGCGCGCGCAACGCTTAGGTTTTTCGCTAAGCGATATTAGTGCAATGATGCACGAACTCGATAACGGAAACGACGACTCACTCCACGCAATTGCGGAACATCGTTATCTTGAACTCGAACGTCAGCTAACGGACCTGCTGGTACAACGCCATGAACTCGGCACGTTTCTCAGCGACGTCAACACGCTGGGTGATACGCCGGATAATGTGCTGGGACGGCTTGCCGAACGCGTCTGCGGTCATAATCATGGCGACGACACAGCAGCCAAAGCAACATTGGGTTGGCTATTAGCCAGAACGGGGTGCGTACTCAACCGCACTGATCGCAAGAAACTGATTCAACCGCTCATCGGCCGGCACATTCACGTTTGGAAAGACAATAACGCGTACAAAATCCTGCTGCCGGGCAGCGACCCAGCGGTTGAAAAGGCGCTAAGACGCATAGCAGCCGTAGAAGCCGAGTGCCACACGCACTCCGCACCGCGGCTGGAACAAACCGACGAAGGCTATGTTTTTATTGCTGAAGGCGACAATGCGTTCTTGTTTGCCCAGTTTTTTTTGGATCTTGAATCCACAAAAACAGAACAAAAGGCTTGACCTTCAAGTAGACCTGAGGGTTTAGCATCGGCTCAATATTTGTAATTGAGCCATATGTGTCCACCTCAAGCACAGCACTTTCGCAGCCGCTGCAACTATCCGTAACGGGTATGGATTGCGCCAGCTGCGCAAAAACCATCGAGCGCAGCGTAGCTTCTATCGAAGGTGTTGATGCCGTCAACGTGAACTTCGCAACGCAAACGCTCGAATGTCACGGCACAGCACCTCGTGAGGCATTGTGCGATCGCGTTCGCCAGCTGGGTTATGGCATTGCGGAAGCGGGATCGAAAGACGCGGCGTCTAACAGGCTAGAGCAAGGCAGCTTCCTGAGTTTTGTTTGGAAGCAGCTGGACACTCGCATTGCATTCCTATGCGCAATCGCGGCAGCCGTGGGCTTGCTCACGCTATTGCTGACGCCGCCCGCTGCTCTTGTATCAGCAATTGAAACTGCACTTTTAGTCATTGTCGTCGCCGTTGCGTTGCCTATCTCGCGAAAAGGACTGCGCGCGCTCGTTTTCGGCCGCCAGATTACGATCGATTTGCTGATGACAATTGCCACCCTTGGTGCACTGGCAATTGGCGCTGTCGGCGAGGCCACTGCGGTGATCTTATTGTTTGCGCTTGGCGAGGCACTCGAAGGCTATAGCGCGGCTCGATCTCGGCGTGCAATCAGCGGCTTACTCAGCGTAACGCCAAATACCGCGGCTGTGATCACTCAGCATGCCGATGACGACGACGGTCATGCACGCGCGCACACGAACCATAACGAACACGAACACGAACACGAACACGAACACGAACACGTTGTGACACGGCCGGTAGCCGAACTCCAACCAGGCAACCGCGTGCTCGTTAAAGCCGGCGAGCGAATTCCAGCCGATGGCATCATTGCCGAAGGCGAGTCGGCGGTCGACGAAGCTGCGATAACCGGCGAACCGATACCCGTCCACCGCGGCATTGGTGACGCAGTCCGTGCCGGCACACTCAATGGCGACGGCACACTCGAGATCGTTGTCGATCGAACCGCGGAGAACTTCCTCATTGCGCACGTCGCTCGACTCGTAAAACAAGCCCAGAACGACCGGTCTCCTGCGGAACGCTATATTGATCGATTTGCCCGCTGGTATACGCCGGCCGTTGTTGGGCTCGCGGCAATCGTCGCGGTCGTTCCACCTTTGTTCTTTAACGAAGCTTTTCTGAATCCCGCGAATGGCGGGACGGGATGGCTCTATCGCGGGCTTGCACTGCTGATCGTGGCCTGCCCTTGCGCGCTGATACTCAGCATTCCAGTTACGGTGGTCAGCGCGCTGGCGCGCCTTGCCCAAAACGGCATACTCGTGAAAGGCGGCGCCCAATTAAACGAGTTGGCGGCCACGTCGGTATTCGCATTCGATAAGACTGGCACGCTGACGCACGGCCGCCCTACTGTATCGGGTTTACGCAGCACTCAATGCGAACACGATTCGACAGCTCATGCAGCATGCATGCCGTGCGATGACGTGGTCGCTGTGGCAGCCGCCGTTGAAAGTGGCTCAAATCATCCATTGGCCAGCGCCGTAATGCACGAGGCCGATCAACGGCAAGTGGCAACTCGCTATGCACGCGCTTCCGCCGTTCAAACACACAGCGGGCGGGGCGTTTCTGGCACCGTAGATGGTTCGCGCATCACGATCGGTAACCGCGCCCTGACGGCCGCACATGGCGGTATCGATAAGTTACTCCCGCCGCAATCGCGCGCGCAGGCCTCGTTGGTGATTGTCAGTAAAGATGAACAAGCACTCGGGTATTTAGAAGTGTCGGACTCGGTACGACCGGAAACTATTTCGGCACTGCAAGCGTTACGCGAACTCGGCTCGCATTATCGATTCGTCATGCTAACTGGTGACAACGACAACGCGGCGGCTGCAATTGCAGATGCGACTGGACTGATCGATGAAGTACACAGCGAGCTTATGCCGGAGCAGAAGCTCGACAAGGTGCGCGAACTCGAATCCAAATATGGCTCGGTAGCAATGGTGGGTGACGGCATCAACGATACGCCTGCTTTGGCCGGAGCAAAGCTCGGCGTTGCGATGGGCGCAGCCGGCTCGCCACAGGCGATGGAATCCGCGGATATCGTACTGATGCGTGATGACCTGCATGGATTGGTCGACGCCGTAAAAATAGCGCGCAAGACCCGGCGACGCATAGCCGAGAATATTACGCTGAGCCTGGGGCTGAAACTCGTATTCCTGGCACTGGCCATTCCTGGCCTTGCAACACTTTGGATGGCTGTCCTGGCAGACGTCGGAACCACGTTGCTAGTGACACTAAACGGCATGCGCATATTGCGCGAACCCACCAGCACGCTAAGATAGCTCGGCAATGATCAATTACCTTCTTGTTGCTGCGGGCAGCGCCGTCGGCGGCATGGCCCGTTATGCGTGCTCCGGTCTCGGCGTTCGTCTGCTGGGCGAAACGTTTCCGTGGGGCACATTGTTTGTAAATGTTTCCGGATCTTTGTTGATCGGCCTGCTGGCAGCAGGCATCCCCGAAGACGGCAAATGGCTGTTCGTACCTGATGCACGCGCGCTCCTGATGGTGGGCGTGTGCGGCGGCTTCACGACGTTCTCTTCTTTCAGTATGGAAACGCTCAATCTCATGCGCAACGGCGCATGGACAGCGGCTTTCGGTTACATCG
>JAHEEO010000047.1 GCA_024640665.1 Rhodospirillales bacterium
GGCTGCGGTGAGGAAAGGAGTTTGTCCGGTGAAGTCCACCCACTCGAGTGTGCCGGTAATTGAAAGCAGGTGTTCCCGGACTGGCGGGGATTCAGTCGTACGCGGATTCGGGTTCGCGCCGGCTTCGAGCAGTAGACGGATGACCTCGAGCACGGGCGCGCGGTCGATGTAGTTTTCGAACTTGTCGTTGTGTAAGTAAAGATTACGAACGTTGACGGCGGACCATAGTGGCGTACGGCCATACCAATCCGGTGTATCGAGTGCAGCGCCGCGTTCGATAAGCAAGGCGGCAAGCGTCATTTGATTGTTGGAGATTGCCATCAGTAGCGGCGTAATCTGATTGGCTTCCGGTGCATCGATATCGGCATCGGAATTGAGCAGCAGCTCGGCCGTTGCTGTGTTGCCATGGCGTGCAGCGTAGAGAAGTGGGGTCATGCCCCCGGGACGAAAGGGCCGCATGCCGCGGTCCGCGGGAAGCCCGCCCCGTATGATTCCGATGCCGAAACTGAACCCCGGACGGGAGTTGGGCAGAATCCACTTCGGCTCGTCGCCAATTCGCGTCTGCGCGTCAACTTCTGCGCCAGCATCGATGAGTGCCTGGGCAATGCCGGTGAATCCTGCACGTGCTGCGACCATAAGGGCCGTTTGTGCGTAATGCGAATCGCGTGCATCTACGTCCGCTCCAAACTCGAGCAGCGCTTCAACAGCCGCACGATCACCGCTGCTGACGGCTGCCATCAGCATGTTTTCACCCATCGCATCGATGGTGTTTGGGTCCGCACCGGCCGCAACGAGCAATCGAATCATTCGATCGCTGCCGTTCGTCGCGGCGAGATACAGCGGTCTGACGTCATAGCGGGACGAAGCGTTGGCGTTCGCGCCGGCGTTTAAGAGTTGTTGGACGCTTTCTAAGTCGTCCGCACGCACAAGCCAGTGCAGCGCCGGCGTGCCGTCTGAGCCGTACGCGTCAACATCTGCTGCGTGCGGCAAGAGCTCTGTTAGAAGTGTGCGATCTCCGGCTCGCGCCGCGTCCGCCAGCGCGGTGCTCGCAAGACGCGTTTGTGAAGAGGGGGGTGTGTTCGAAACGACAGGATTACGCTGGGCAACGGCCGGCTCGCGCTGGGCGACCGCCGGCCCGGCAACGAGCAGGCTGGCGGCGGCTGCGAGCATCGCGGCACGCGCTGTGCACGCCAGCGTAAGGCAGTTTATTTGCACTACCAGCATATTCTCCCCACCAGGCTCCTCTTCGGCATAGTCACTGGAGGTGGCGCGGGGCTCGTATCGAAACCCTTTGTCACGTTCGCTGCCAGCGACTAATCTGTCCTATAAGAATGCTGAATTCAAGTGCAGGGTAGCAGCACTCGCTGCAACAAGGGGGATCTAGAATATGAAGTCCGAAGAATTTGACGAGCGCTGGTGGGGCCGCATCAGCCGCAGGGCCTTCCTGACCTCGACGACTGCGCTCGCAATGACGCCCTGGGCCTGTGCGCAGACATCTGGCGTCCGGTTGCGGAAACTGAATAATTTCGAGATCCGAGTTTCCGATGTCAGCGCTTCGGTGCGCTTCTATCAGGACCTGTTCGGCATGCCCGTGCAGGCACGGACATCACAGCGAACGTGCCTGCGTATCGGCGACGGGCCGCAGTTTATGGCGATTCGCGAAGTGCAGGCATCCGAGGCGCCCGCGATTACCCACCTGGGATATTCAATCGACAATTACGATATCGAAACCGTGCTCAGCTTCCTGCGCAGCAGAGGATTCGAGCTGATCGATGCGCCGCCAGTCACCGCCGCTGGCATCGAATTTGCGATGCAGGCCTGGGTCCGTATGCGCGGAGAAACGCCGGAGCTTTATTTTGCCGATGCGCGCGGATTGATCGTCCAGCTCAGTGATCCGGCATATTGCGGCGGTTCTGGGGAAGCCGGCGACGTTTGCGAAGTGACAGACACTATGCCCGGCGGCCTGATGAGCCTCCACGATCTGAATCATTTCACCGTATTCTTAAACGACGGTGCCGAAGCCAATCGGTTTTATCAGGATACTTTCGGCTTGTCAGTGCAGACATATCAGGGGCCGCAAGCACCTGTCACTGGGATTGGCGACGGCTATCAGTTTGTCATGTACGCAGGTCCGAGCCGCGATGAGTTGACCCCGGCGAATATTCATCACGGTTGCTTCAATATGTACGATTTTGACGTTGAACGAATACTTACCGAGCTAACCCAATACGGCCTGTCAGCACGTGGCGATTCACCGGTTGGACCGTTGATGCATTACGTGAGCCTGCGGATGCCCGAGCGCGGTGGCGCCGAGGGCGGTACGCCGGAGGTCTATTTCACGGACCCGGACGGGATCCTGCTGCAACTGCAGGATGTCAGCTATTGCGGTGGCGGCGGCTATTTGGGTAATGAGTGCGTGCCGGCATAGGTCGGTCGACGGCAGGTCGGTCGACTGCATTGAAGAATCAAACAGGCGGTGTTTGCAGCGCGAGTCCCACGATCTGGCGCCTACTTGCAGGTAAATCCCTTATGATCTGCGTTTCTCCAATTATGCGAGCGATCCAATGAATAAGAACTCGACGATGGCGTTAATGACCTGTGTTGTATTGCTACTAGCGACTGCTTTGCGAGCCGAGGTGACGCTGAACTCAATTCGGCTCGGCGCCGCGAACGTCGAGTCACTTGCGACCTTCTACGAAGGGGCTTTTGGTTTGCACGAAGTTAATCGGTTGGCGACTTCGAGCGGCCCTGAGATTTTTCTCAATTTCGGCGTCAACGTAGATGCTGCGAAGGCGAATACGAGACCGCCGATTGTGTTAATGAACCGCGGCGCTAACGATGTCCTCAATGACCCGATGGCACATCTCATATTGAACGTCACTGACATCGCGGCCACCGTCGCTGCGGTTAAGGCCGCTGGCGGCTCGATCGATGTGGAGCCTCGGCAGTATGGCAATACGGGCATTATGATCGGCTTCGCCGTCGATCCCGCGGGCAATCGCATCGAGCTGATCCAGCGCCCGCAATAGTGGTAACTGCGTTGCAGCGCTTGAGCCCAGGGCAGCGACGCCAGGGCGAAATGCGGGAGGAGGTCTTGAGCTAATACGGCAGCCCAACGTAATTCTCGGCCAGGGCAGCCTGCGCCGTTTGGGATGATTTCAAGTATGTGAACTCGCCGCGCTGCATCTTTTCGTCGAATCCTGAGTGCTCGGGGAATCGATGCAGGAGGTTGGTCATCCACCAAGAGAATCGTTCCGCCATCCAGACGCGGTCGAGCGCTTTGTCAGAATAGGCGCCGAGGCCGGTCTCGGTGCCGTTGTTGAAATAGTCGATCAGCGCGCGGGAAAGGTAGTAGATATCGGATGCCGCAAGATTGAGTCCTTTGGCACCGGTTGGCGGAACAATATGCGCGGCGTCGCCCGCCAAGAACAGTCGCTTCCATGACATCGGTTCGCAGACGAAACTTCGTAACGGTGCTATCGATTTTTCAATGGATGCGCCTGTAACGAGCGCTCGGGCGGCCGCCGCTGGGATGCGGCTCTTTAGTTCTTCCCAGAATCGATCATCAGGCCAGTCCGAAATGTCATCGTCGAGCGGGCACTGCACGTAGTAGCGACTCAGCGTACGCGAACGAAGGGAACACAGAGCGAATCCAGACGACGTCGCTGCGTAGATGAGTTCCTCCGCAACGGGCGGTGTCTGTGAAAGCACACCGAGCCAGCCAAATGGATACACCCTTGAATACTCGCGACGAACCGAGTTTGGGATGCAACTGCGGCTAACGCCATGGAAACCGTCGCAGCCGGCCACAAACTGACACTTCAGTTGATGAGTTGCACCGCTGTGTTCGTAGGTAACGGACGGCTGATCGGAATCGAGATCTTGCAGCTGCACGTTGTTTGCCTCATGCACGATCGTCCCGCCCATCTCGTCACGGGCCTCGTAGAGATCGCGAGTAAGCTCGGTCTGCCCATAGACGGTAACGCCTTTTCCGCCGGTGAGTTCCGCAAAGTCGATTCGTAGCGCGTCGTCGTTGAAGGCAATTTCACACCCGGAATGGACTTCGCCTTCCGCATGCAAGCGCTGCGAGACGTTCGCCTCGTCCAGTAAATCGACGAGTCCTTGCTCAAGCACTCCTGCGCGTATTCTGCTGAGGACATAGTCGCGTGTTCGCTGTTCGAGGACGACATTGTCGATTTCGTTAAGGTGCAGTAACTGCGAAAGTAGCAGGCCCGATGGGCCGCCACCGATAATTGCGACCTGCGTTTCAGAAATGGTCACGGTCAGCGCCTTCGTCGTAGCCGGTCCAGCTGTTCTTTCCAGTGCTGGAACGTTGTGGCATCGCCGCCTTTGTCAGGGTGATGCTGTTGACACATGCGCCGTGCGCGCATTATTTCGACGTTCGGCAGAATGAGTTCATACCCGAGCTCGGCAATCTCAGCTGCGCTCAAGATGCGCACGGGAGCGGGCTCGGAATCGTCAATGGGCTTGTAACGCAAGGGTCCTGTGAACCCAATGCCATAGCGCCATGGATGATTCTTTGCTGGCTTCATTTTATTAATGCGAAATTAGGGGCGAAGGTGCAGATTGGACTATTCAACCGATTATTATCCAGCTTTGGTGCCACTATTATTAGCGATTCTGCCACGATTTGTGAATCTAGCCGGATAGTTGGATCCACTCTTTGCGTTTTAGGGCGACGCCCTCGGCGACATTTGTGCCGGCTGACGCATATCGCCGTGTCTACTACAAAACCTCGTCAGCGAGAAGTGCGGCGAAGTGGTTCTTAAAGCTAACGACTGTCGGCGCCTGCATTTCCACTGACTGGCGCATATCCGCCAGAAAGATGCGTTCGCGCAGTAGATTGACGAACTCTGGCGCGGCCGTGGCAAGGTTGATCTCGTCATTGATCTGCAGGCTTAGCTTGTCAAAGTTGGCTGATCCCAGGCAAGCCCAACCGTCGTAGATCGCGGCCTTGGTGTGCGCCATGCCTGGATACCGGTACACGCGGATTCCGTTTCGGAGCATCGTGTTCAACGCTAGCTCATTGCTGAGGTTCATCATGGCGTGGTTGCCTTCATCACCCACGATGACACGCACGTCCACCCCACGCCGGCGCGCTCGAACCAGCTCGTAAAGCATCACGTCGTCGGAGAAGTAGGGGTTTTCGATCAGGATCTGGTGCTGCGCGCGTCGCGCTGCTGCAAGCTGGGCCCGATAAATTTGGGAGTTCTGATCACGCGTGAACAGAACGCGCACCGCGTAATCGCCTTCGTCAGTGAGCGATTTCTTGCGGAACAGCATTCGACTGAGCCAGGCGGCATCGCCAAATACACCGCCCTTGTGCCAGGCTTTGTCCGAGTCGCGCTGCAGGATGTGCACCACCGGGCCGGTAACCTCCATCATCAAATCGTGCCAGTCGTAGCGATACTCGCGGCCAATATTCATTCCGCCGATGAAAGCGGTGCGGCTGTCGACAATGGTGGTTTTCGAATGGTCCCCGGTGAGCCAGGGATTGGTCTGTACCCGTACTTTTACCTTTGAGCCTTGACCTAGGTATGCCGCCATGGACGAGGGCGGTAAGAAATCTGGCGGCATGGCGTTGGAATCTACCTGCTCACCGAGTAGCGCGCCGACGCCGTCAAGCAGCACGCGCACTTTCACATCCTTCGAGCGCCTCTTGAGCAGATCGGCTATGCCCACTGCAACGTCGTCGTTGTCGAAGATATAGGTTCTGACGTCGATTGAGGCGTTGGCATTCTGGATGGCCTGGTTTAAGGCCGGGAAGTATTCGTCGCCATCGACGTGCAGCGCAATGCGCCCCTGCGAGGCAACTCCGGCGCCGATGCGGCTCAGGTGGCGCTCGAAGGCTTCTAAATCCATTGGCGCAGTTGAACCGACTGGCGGCAGCGGCGTTCGCTGCAACCTGCGGAACCGTACTTTGGCTATAGCCCGCCGTGCGAGGCCATTCGCGGATCTCAGGACCAAGGCCACGGCTGATTTGGCAGTGGAGAACGGCCGAACAACGGGGTCTATGTGCCAGGTTCGCACACCCAGCCTGGCTGCTTGGTAGAAGCCCATCAGGCGGCGCCGGGTGCCGATGCCCTGCGGCTCGGCCGTTGAAGTGGCGTCGGTTGCGTCGAAATTCTGCATGCTGATGTGACTGCCTGCGATATGAGGTGTCAGTGACTGGTCATACCCGACGAACCCATTGCCGCTAGCGCATCCGGTGGCTTGTCCCAGCGCGCTCGCAACGATGACGGTTCTTAGCAAAGCCGTCCTTACTGCATCGATCGTACGTCTCGTCAGGTAGCCAGCATGTGCTGAATGGGCGTCGGGTCGATCCCGGAGGGAAGCAGCGTTTCGGCTGATTTTGCAGTTCATCTCTTGACTCCTGATTGCTATGCGTAGCGCTCGGGTTGTTTTCGAGCTCAGGGTCACAGTGCCGATGCGGCGTCATAAGTTACTGATGAATAGCTGCTGTTTTCCTCGTGAAAGCTGATGCTTTTATGCGGGTGCCGGAATTACTCACGCGGTTCGATATGGATCGTAATGTCTCTCACTCCCAGTTGTGATTCGAGGGCTGATTCGATTCGGTCGGCAATCTGGTGCGACGCCGTCGTCGATAACTCCGGTGCCACGGCAACGATTGTATCCACGGAACACATGGACCCGATCCAACGTGAACGAACACGTCGCACCTCGTCGACACCCGGAACAGACTCAATAATGCGGGTTAGTTTCTCGGGTGCGATCGCGATTTCATCGACTAAAATCGGAGCGACCTTTTTGAATAAGCCGATCGCTAGATACATGACCAGCCCGGCAACTGCGAGCGCGCAGACAGTATCTAGCCAGGCAAAGCCTCTAGCGGATAGCTGCCAGCCGGCGATGACGACAATCGTAGTCAATACATCGGCGAATGTATGATTCGCGTCGGCCAAGAGAATGCTGGAATCGAGGCGCTTGGCCCAGTTGCGTTCCCAGGTCGATAATGCAATGTTGATGCAGAGCACGCCCAGCATGACGATCAAGCTGGCTGAATTTTCGACGGGTTCGGCTACTTCTTGTCTCAATGCGCGCATTGCCAACTCAATGGCAAGCACCGCAAGAAGTGTTGCGAGAATGAAGACTGCTAACCCCTCGAATTTCCGATGTCCGTATGGATGCTCGCGATCAGGTGGCTTTGCAGAGATGCGCACAATCGCCCAGGCGATAACGTTGTTCAATACATCTGCCAACGAATGAAGCGCGTCGCCGAGTATCGCTAGGGAGCCTGTATAGAGGCCCGCCCAGGTCTTCATAACCAATACGATGACGTTTGCGCCCCCTTCCAATAGGATGATTCGCTGGATGTTCTGGTCTCTAGTGCGCACTACAAATACACTTCATTGGCTTGCTCCGCGCGGAGCCGGTTGCAGAGACTTAAGCTGGCGACGGTGATTCAAATAGGATGCCTTAGGTATGTATAAAAAGATAATGGTACCAGTGGATCTCGCTGAGGCGAGTTCTTGGGAAGAAGCGCTGCCAGTTGCGATCGAATTCGCTCAGCTTAGTGGTGGAAGCATCAGTGTCGTAACCGTGATTACCGGACTCCATGTTTTCTTGAAGGGTTCGTCGCTGCCGACAGAGTTCGTGAAATTGATCGAACAGGCCGAACGAACACTCACAACGATAGTGGCTAAGAATATTCCCAGCGAACTTGCTGGAAAGCCCCTGGTAAAGAATGGATCAATCTGCAGGGAAATCCTGCAAGCATCGCGTGACGAGCAGATTGAACTGATAGTGATGGCAGCACATCCTCCGGGAGTGAGCGAGTATTTTCTGGGCCCGCATGCCGCTCATGTTGTTAGTCACGCAAAATGTTCGGTGCTCGTCGTACGTTAATAGTGAGCGGCATTCGTATGAATGAGTTCACAGCCAAGTTCGGTGATCTCGGCTGTACTCAAGATGCGCACCGAAGTGCGTGTGGAATCATCAATGACTTGCGTGCATCCTCGCGGTTGCGCAAACTGGCGCTACCCACAACGGGCTCAGGCGAATTTCGGTTGGAGATAACAAGCATGAACGGACCCAAGATTAACTTATGTATTGGATTATTGGCGGTTGGCGGCCTAGGGTTGGCGCAGGAGGCGTCGAGCCAAGTATTTCAAACGGGTGGCCCGCTCGGCACGACAAACGAAGCCGGACAGGCCGTAGCGATTACCGACAACGTTCGCGTATTCGGCAGTTTCCGCTTCGCTGAGAGCTGCACGTTCGACCCGGACAGAAACCTAATTCTGGCAATGAATGCGGGCGTTTCGCAGGCACAGCAAGAAAACGATGGCTACGTGTCACTCGTGAAACCAGACGGCAGCGTGCATACGACGAAGTGGATCGGCGCGACGCGCGATGGGCTGACGCTGAATCATCCACTTGGCAGCGCGATAAGGAATGGGCTGCTGTATACGGTTGACGCCGATGTCGTGCGGACTTTCGATCTCGCAACCGGGCAACCCCGCAACAGCTTTCAGGTCCCGGAAGCGACCTTTCTGAATGGCATTGCTGTAACAAATGATGGAACGATTTACGCATCGAATACCCGGCCCCCGGAGAGAGTGTTCAAGATAACGGCAGACGGTCGTTCGTCGGTGTTAGTCGACGGCGCTCCTTTGGCAGTACCGAACGGTGTGGCGATCGATCCGGATGGCAATATTGTGGTTGTTAACATAGGCGACAACGCCGTCCTGACATTCAATGCCAACGGCACGCTCGTGCGCACGGAACACGCTTTCGAGGGTGGCAATGATGGGCTCGTCATACTCGAGGACGGAACTAAATATGTCAGCAGTGTGCGTTTCGGCAGCGTCTCGCGAATTCGCCCGGGCCGATCGGCTGAAGTGATCGCTGCAGGCATTCCAAGCGCGGCATCCATGTGCTACGACTCCGTGCAGCATCAGCTTGTCATTCCGATGAACGATCACAATGCGTTGGCATTCATTGCACTCGAAGACTGAGCGCCAAGGCCGCTAAACCATTATTGGGGTTGTCCCGCGTGAGCGGCAACCGCAGCAATTCTGCGGAGGTTAGCTGTTAACTAGTCGGTAGGTTAATCGCCTATACTGAGTTGAGCACTACAACTAGGGGGTTGCGATGCAGATGCCGCGGATCTTCAGCTGTTTTGGTGTCGTTGCCGCCATGCTCGCGAGTTCGATGCTTGCCAGCTTGCCTGCGAGCGCGCAGGTTGAGATACCGGAATCCCTAGAATCCTGGCGCGACTGGGTGCTTTACGGAGAAGAGCATCGAGCCTGCGCCGTGCTCAACGGCTTCCCGGTCAATGAGGCGGAAAGCTTCGTTTGCGCCTGGCCAGGCGTTTTGAGCATCGATGTTACGGCCGGCCGCGCCGATTTCGAACTCGACTGGACGCTTTACGCCGATGCATGGGTGCCACTGCCCGGCAACGCCGAGTATTGGCCCTCAGACGTAAGCGTCAATGCAACGGCGCTGCCAGTCGTTCAGCGTCGCAACCGGCCCATGCTCCGGCTCGAAGCAGGTGAATATGAGATTACCGGCTCGCTCGCTTGGCAAACACGGCCAGCGTCGATCGAAGTGCCTGCTGAAATCGGCCTCGTGGCCCTGACGTTAGACGGCACAACCATCTCGAATGCCGAGCTTGAGCGAGGCACACTGTGGCTCGGGCTTCGGCCCGATGACGTCGTTGAGGAAGATCGTCTCGACATCGTTGTTTATCGCCGGCTCAGGGATCGGTTGCCAATGCTCGCCGAGACGGTTATCGAGCTCGATGTTGCGGGCCAAGGCCGTGAAATTGTGCTCGATGGAGCGCTGCTCGACGGATTCGTCGGCGAAGCACTCGAATCGGAATTACCCGCGCAACTCGAACAAAACGGATTGCTTCGCGTCCAGGTTCGTCCTGGACGTTGGCGAATTGCGCTGACTGCACACGCCACTGCAATGCCCGAATCCATAGCGCTCGCTGACGCCGTCGACCCGTGGCCTACCGATGAGATCTGGAGTTTCGAGCCCGAGGCCAGGTTGCGTGTCGCAGCCATCGAGGGCGTTCCGGCCGTTGATACCCAGCAAAGCGGCGTGCCGTTGGAGTGGCGAGAGCTTCCAAGCTACGCCGTGAATGCCGGACAGACGGTCGCAATCGTCGAACGCAGCCGTAACGATGCCGCGGAGCCCAACCGCTTGAGTCTGCGCCGCGATCTCTGGCTCGATTTCGATGGCAATGGATTCACTGCGCGTGACTTTGTCTCCGGTGAGATGCGCAGTCGCTGGCGTCTTGATATGGCGGCGCCCTATACGCTGACGATGGCAGTGGTAGACGAAGAGAACTTACTTGTTACCCAAGGTCTCGAACCAGGCCTCCAAGGCGTCGAGCTGCGTGCAGCCACGATCAACCTCACCGATACTTCGCGCCTGCTCAAAAGCGGGACGATGCCGGTTACCGGTTACAACGAGTCGTTCGACGGTGTCCGCACGACGCTGCACGTGCCGCCCGGTTATCGATTGCTTGCTGCACCGGGCGCCAATGTCGCATCGGGCGCTTGGTACGATGCCTGGCGGCTGCTCGATATTTTTTTGGTGCTGATCATCGTCACGTCCACCTGGCGCATGTTTGGAACGTGGGCTGGCTTGATTGCGCTTGCAGCCCTCGTTTTGACATTTCACGAGCCTTCGGCGCCGCGGTGGGCATGGCTTAATTTGCTCTTTGCTATTGCGCTCGTGCGCGTTGCACCTGTCGGTAAGCTCCGGTCGTTTAGTCGACGATATCAGTTCGTGAGTCTTGTGGCGCTGGTGATTTTGCTGATCCCGTTCGCGGCGTTCCAGCTTCGAACAGTTGTGTTTCCGCAGCTTGAACGGCCAGGCTTGCAGCGCGGCCTCGCATCCTTTGCAGCGCCCGCAGTGTTCGACCCTGCGCAGCGTCGGCGCGAACTTGAAGCGGGGGTTGCTGCCGTTCGTGCGCCCACGCCTTCGCAGGGAGATCTTAACGAATTGCTGGATCGGTCAGGTGTTCTGGTCCAACAGGAACGACGGCTCGAGGAAGTGATGGTCTCGGGCAGCCGCATTGAGCGCGGAGTCTCACGTTATCTGCCAGGGGCGCTCGTTCAAACAGGCCCCGGTCTGCCCGACTGGGCCTGGACTGCCTACGCGTTGCAATTCAGCGGCCCCGTCGATCCGGCGCAAACGTTTAACATGATTTTGCTGGGCCCATGGATGCTCGCGATCTGGCGAGTGGCAAGCGTCGCGTTTGCGCTTGGGCTGCTTTGGGTGCTCGGGCGTTCTGGATTCAAGCTGCGAAGTTCGTTGCTGACAAAGCGCTCCGGCACTGGTGCGGTAGCGGTACTCGTGCTCGTCACGGCGGTTGCCGTGCTGCCCGATGAAAGCTTCGCGCAATCGCAGAGCGAGTTTCCTTCGCCAGCGTTGCTCGAGGAGCTGAAGCGACGGCTTCTGACACCCGCGCCGTGCCATCCGCTGTGCGCGGAACTCACAGAAGCGACCGTTGAACTCGACAACGCGCGCCTAACCGTCAGTCTCGAGTACGCGGTGCAAGACGCAGTGGCCGTTCCTATTCCTACGGCGCAGCGGACTTGGCGTCCCGAAACTATTTTGGTGGACGGTGTTGCTATTGGTGTTCTGTATCGGGACCGTGCCGAGCAATCTTGGCTCAGAATTGATGACGGCGTACACCGCGTCACTTTGTCTGGCCCCCTTCCAGCAACGAACAGTTTGACGTTACCTTTTCCGTTGCCGCCGAGGCGTATAAACGTTAACGCGCCTGGTTGGGATATCGCGGGCGTAACCGAAGGGCGCCTGCCTTCAGGCGCGCTCGAGCTTATCAGGCAACAACAGGACGGTGAGGATGGCGAGGCGCTTTCGGGTACGGTGTTTCCGCCCTATGTCCGCGTCACGCGGAATATCACTTTCGATCTCGACTGGTCCGTCGCAACGGTCGTGCAGCGCGTCGCGCCTGCCGGCGGTGCATTCACACTCGGCGTTCAGCTGCTACCCGACGAAGCAGTCGTAACGCCGGGTATCGAAGTCGCGGGCGGCCAGGCCACTGCCACATTCGTTGCAGGTCAACAAATTATTCAGTGGGAATCAGAACTGCCGAGTGCCGCCAGCATTGATCTGACGGCCGCGGCCGGCGTAGCTTGGTCCGAAACGTGGATCTTCAATGTGGGACAGATTTGGCACGCCGAATACGCGGGATTGCCGTCCACGCCACCGGCATTTCAGGACGCTGCCTTCTATTCGCCTGAATATTACCCGCGACCAGGTGAGACACTCACAGTTAATCTAAGCCGACCGTTACCGGCAAGCGGCGACACCATTGCCATCGACGCAGTCGACTATACGAGAGACGTTGGGGCGCGTGTATCCGAATCGAAGCTGTATTTTGAATACCGAAGCACGCGCGGCATGGAACACGCGATCTCCCTGCCTATCGGCAGCGAGCTCGAGTACGTCGAATTGGATGGGCGCGACATCCCGTTGCGGCTCGACGGCAACAGCATCGCCATTCCGATCACGCCAGGCGAGCACAATGTAGAGATTGGCTGGAGAGACGGCAACGGTGTGACAATGTCATCGGCGATGCCTGCTGTTGATCTCGGTGGCGGTGCAAGCAACATCCGCTCGACGCTAAACCTGCCACCGGATCGGTGGGTTCTTTTTGCCTATGGTCCAACGCTTGGACCCGCAATTTTGTATTGGCCTGAGTTGCTGGTCTTTGCGCTCGCCGCTTTGGTGCTGGGTCGCATTCCATTGAGTCCGTTGCGCACGCACGAATGGCTGTTGCTCGGGTTCGGGCTTTCGACTTTCGCCTGGCCCGTCCTGTTTCTATTCGCAGTGTGGGCGTTCACGTTGAGTTGGCGCGGCCAGACTGAGCTTAATCTCGAGCGCCGATGGTTCAACACGGCGCAAGTCGGCCTGTGCGTGCTGACTGTCGCAGCCATCTTTGCGTTGCTCGGATCTATACCCGTTGGTTTGCTAGGCCAGCCCGACATGCAGATTGTTTCGCCAGTCGAGTTTGGGACATTGAGCTGGTTTATGGATCGATCGGCAGGACCGACGCCAAATGCAGGTCTGGTCTCGGTGTCGCAATGGTTTTATAGGTTCGCCATGCTCGGCTGGTCACTATGGCTGAGTTTCGCGCTGCTGCGTTGGCTGCCCTGGGCCTGGCGTGCTTTCAGCCACGGTGGGTACTGGCGAGGTAAAGTCGAGCGTAGCGCGCCTGCATCCTGACACGCCGCTGAACTTAAGCTTAAGTAGATACCCTTATTCTGTCGCAGCTGATATTAAGTCAGTATTTCGCGCATGGACGAATTAAATTCGAGTCACAAGAATGAATTCATGCGGAGCTACTAATGAATGTAAAGGTCAGTGAGTTAATGACAGAATCCGTTGTTACGGCCGAACCTCACCAGAGCATCGAACACGTGCGGAAAATGCTGGAGAGCAATGAAATCACTGCGGTGCCGGTAGTAGATAGCGAGCAGCATCCAGTCGGCGTGATTTCGGCGACGGATCTGGCCCACGATCTCAAGCCTGGCGCTCCGATTAGCGGCATCATGACCGAGAAAGTTTATACGGTGCCGCAATACGACGACGTGAGCATCGCGGCACGCGTCATGCGCAATCACAAGATTCATCGCGTCGTGGTCACTCACGAACAGAAAGTCGTCGGTATGCTCAGCGCCTTTGATTTACTGAAGCTCGTCGAGGACCATCGCTTCGTTGCAAAGAACGCCCCGCAGAGATCGAAACGCAAAGGATCAAAGCGGGAATGAGTGAGTTATCGTAGCCAAAAGCGGAGTCTGCCAGTCTCGCATTGGTCTTCATCTATGAATCCATTTGGCTGCGCCACTGCCGCCTAAGAGGCTAGACGCCCGCACTAACGACTGAGCGTGTTTCCGACAGGCCGCTCTTGCTAGCGAGCCGTTGGCGGAAGCGTAGATGGCGTCTGCGGCTTAGTTCGATGAGCGGCCGCCACACGAACGACGTCAGCCGCAACCGAATCAGAATATGCCAGATGGCATTTGAGCGTTTGTAGAGGTATGACATCGCCAGATACGGAACGATGGCTCGCCAGTCTTTCGGGCGACGTCGCCAGATCGAGCGATGCGAAAACAGTCGCCGGTAACACCATCGATATCCGGAAAGCAGGGCTTCGGCGCTCATGCCTGACGGCTCAAAGACGACATGGGCCGTATCGTACAAACGCCAATTGCGGTGCACGATTCGACGTTGAGCTTCGAGGTCGCGAAATAACGGTGTTTCCGGGTAAGGCGTCAGTATGTGAAAGGTGGCACATTCAATGCGATTAGCTTCTATCCACTCAACGGTGCGCTTAAAGACGTCAGGGGCGTCGTGGTCGAAGCCGAGCACGAAGCTGCCGTTCACCTGAATGCCGTTATCGTGCAGTATTTGTACTCGGCGAGCATAGTCCTCCGGTGCCGGCGTGCGCTTACGCGCATCCTCGAGGTTGCTGAGATTGAGGGACTCAAAGCCGATAAAAACGCCCGTACAACCAGCGAGCGCCATATCGCGAACGAGCGTTGGATCGTCGGTTACATCGATCGTGAGCGCGGCGCTCCAAATTATTTCGAGCGGCTTAAGTGCTGCACAAAGCTCACGCAGATAGTTGGGGCGTGAGCCAAGGTTATTATCGACAAAGACGGCGTAGGGCTGTCCGTCGCGTTTTATCTCGGCGGCAATCTGATCGACGTCGCGTAGCCGGTACGGCATGTGCAAGCCTTGCGTCGACAGATAACAAAACCCGCATCGGTTGTGACAGCCGCGGGTCGCAATAACGCTAGCCGTGGTTAGAAAATCTTGGCGAGGCAGCAAATCTCGGCGCGGCGCTGGATCGTCGCGGTAGGGCCGCTTGAAGTCTTCACGGTAGACGGGCGCCAGATTGCCATGCTCGACGTCATTCAACACATGCGGCCAGGCCTGAACGCCATCCCCAATTACAATCGCATCTGCATGTTCGGCAGCCTCAGCCGGAGAAGTCATGACATGCAGTCCGCCAAGAATGACTTTTGCGCCCCATTGACGGTACCAACGCGCGAGCTCGTATGCTCGATGAGCGAATGTTAGGTGCACCGTGATACCGACAACTTCCGGAACGGGATCGATCGGGGGTACGCCCTGCAGCAAGTTCTCGTCCCAATATCGCACTTGCCAGTGATCAGGTGTAGCGGCGGCCGTCGCGGTCAGTGCAAGCGTCGGTGTAAGCACATGTTTACCAAAGCTCGCGTATGGATCTTTGCGATAGAACGGATTGATCATTAGGGCATAGCGCTTG
>JAHEEO010000249.1 GCA_024640665.1 Rhodospirillales bacterium
GTGCCTGGGATGCGGGAACTGAAGATCGCCGAAGTTGATGCGTCATTACGGACAGTTTTCGGCGAGATAGAAGCGCTCGCAGAAAAATGCCGCTTTAATAACTGTAGTCACGACTCCGAGCCGGGATGCGCAGTGCGGGAGGCCCTCGAATCGGGTGAGATTAATATTCGGCGTTGGAATAACTACCGAAAATTATTGAAGGAAAACGCTCAGCGCAACAGATCGCTGGCTGAACAGCGTGCCCAGGGACGAAAATTCATGATGGACGTAAAGCAATTGATGAAGGCTAAACGAGATCTTGGCCAAAAACGCTAGGTTTAACGGCATTGCTGTTACTGTGCGATGATCCGTCCGAGGAAAGCAATAACCGAAGGCAAGCAAGCCCGCAACAAATGGGGCTGTCCAGACTTGTCTTGAATGAGCAACGAGGGAAAGACATGAAACTTTGCGTAACTAGCAACTTAAGCACTCAATTGTTGGCTGGCGTTTTGCTTGCCGCTTTCGGCATGTTTGCGCAGTCGCCGGTGTATGGGGCCGACTTGGAGTCGCTGGCGGCACGCGTTCAGGTACTGGAAGACCGTGAAGACATTCGAGCCCTCATTCTGGCTTACGGCACCGCGCACGACAATCGAGACTATCGTACGTTTTCCGAGCTGTTCGCCGAAGCGGGCGAATGGGTCGGCGGACTTGGCACTGCAAAAGGCCCAGCCGCAATTTTTGAGCTTATGGACAGTACGATTGGACACAATCCTCAGCCCAATGGCTCAGGGACATACCATGTGATGTCGAATGAGCAAATCGTTATTAATGGCGATTTAGCCTCAGCGACAACAAAATGGATTTATGTAGCACCCGGCGACGAGGGTAATCCGCGCTGGGTTTTTCTCGGTCATTACGATGACCAATTTATTAGAGAGCGGGGCGAATGGAAGTTTCTGCGCCGCGAGGCGCCCGCCGATATTCCAGCGTCAGAATAAAAGCCTGCCCAATCCCTGCTTGCATGCAGGGATTGGGCACGGAAATTTAGGCTTTATCGTCTCCGCCAAACCAGATTACTGCGCCGACGACGAGCAGAATAATTGCAACGAGGGCGAACGGTAGCGGCGGAAGCCAAAGTGGGATGTCGTGCATATCACCAGTCAAATAAGAATTAATAGTACGAGAGAACAGCCAGCCGATCGGCATGCCTATCAGTGCGCCAATAGCCATTTTTGTATAGCTTTTCCACATGACGCCCCAAGCCACTGCGAGCACGGCAATAACGATAAGCCAAGCTAACATTGAAACTCTCTGGTCTGTTTAACAGCCATCAATGTTCCGCTTCAGCTTCTGCTGCATGACCAACCGGGGCGATGGGCGCTGAGAAATAAGCGTCTCGCGTGCCTTTCGTATAATCGGCTTCAACGGCCATTAAGCCGATTAAAACCAACAGCACTGCCGGCGGACCCAAAATGGTCAGAATCAGTGCAACTCGTTCCCATTTCATATGCATGAAGAATGCGACGATAAAGCCCGCCTTCAAGAACATGAACAGTAGAATGAGTCCCCAGCGGAAGAAACCGTCGCCGATAAAGTCGGTCGCGTACGAAAATCCGCTCAGCAAAAATAATAGGCCCCAGATCCAAAAATAGATGCTGAGTGGGTGTTGTTGTCCTTCTGCAGCCATGACTACTCCCTTACCACAGATAGAAAAACGCGAAGATAAAGACCCAGACGAGATCGACAAAATGCCAGTAAAGGCCGGTGATCTCGACAATTTCGTAATTGCCTCCGCCGCGTTCGTAGTCGCCACGCAGTACCTTGAGCGCGACGATAATGAGATAGATAACGCCGGCTGTTACGTGCATGCCGTGAAAACCGGTGATCATGAAGAATGACGCGCCAAACTGTTCAGCACCCATTGGGTTTGTCCAAGGGCGGATGCCCTCTTCGATGATCAGTTTGCTCCACTCAAATGCCTGCATACCGACAAACACGGCACCAAATGCCGCCGTCACGAGCATCAGAGCCGCAGCGCGTCGCCGGTCGCCGCGGTAGCCGAAATTCACGGCCATCGCCATCGTACCGCTGCTTGTAATCAGCACGAAAGTCATGATTGCAATGAGTATTAACGGCATATTGATGCCGAATATCGTCAGCGCGAAAACCTCACTGGGATTTGGCCATGGCACCGGCGTGGACATGCGTACATTCATGTAACCGACGAGAAAAGTCGTGAAAATGAATGTATCGCTGAGCAGAAAGATCCACATCATCGCCTTGCCCCACGGTACGTGGTACGTCTGCTTGTCGGCAGACCAATCGGCGACGAAAGTGCCTGACTCGGCTGGGTGTCCGTCTTGCGCCATAGGTTCTAAGTCCTTCAATAAAGAATTAGGTAGAAAGCAGTATTAAGAACAATGCAAACCAAACCAGCAGCAAGAAGTGCCAGTAGGTTGCGCATAGTTGAATCGTTTGGCGCACTGCGCCAATCGCAATCAGGTTAGTTGCGTCGAAATCCTGATTCAGTCGAGCAACGGCCCGCGTCAGCACAAACAGCCCGCCCAGCAGGTGCAGGCCGTGCACCGTCGTCAGCACGACGAAAAATGCATAGGCTGCGTTTGAACGGTCGACTTGCCCCATCGTCGCGATGATATCCGTAGAGACCAGTTGCCATGCCCATACCTGCCCAGACAAGAAGATCAGTGTCAGGACCGAGGCCGTCGCTAAAAGTGTCCGTGAGCGAGCGACGCTGTCGGGGCCAAAGCTGCGCCGCGCCCATTCAAGCAAGACACTGGTGACGATCAAAACGGCGGTGTTGAACCACAAGATGGGCGGTTCATTGATCGGCATCCAAGCTTGCATCATTCCGCTGGCGATCCCACCGTGGGTGGTATCCATACGCATAAAATATGCGCCGGTGAACACCGCAAAGACGCTGCAAACAACACCCATGAATGCCCACAGGCCGACCTTGGGTCCTGAAGACGTAAGGCCGTCCGTGTCCTGGCTGCCTGGCAGCACACCGTGTTGCGTCCAAGGCTTATCTTGGAGTCGTTGAATCAAAAACCACGCGGCGGTTGCCGACGCGAGCATCATGATAAATAACAACGTAAACATGCGGTGTTTCTCTTATGCCTTTGGCAGGGCTAGTGATCGCTGCCTGGGAATTCGTCGCTCTTGGCATATGTCTGCGGAATAAAATCCTGCTTGGCACCAGGCACGCTGTAGTCATAAGCCCACCGGTGTACGACTGGCAGATCATGACCCCAGTTACCATGTTTGGCGGGGTTGTCAGGCGTTTGCCATTCGAGCGTTGTGGCCCGCCACGGATTGCCGTCTGATTTTCGGCCAAACTTCAAGCTGTAGAACACATTAATTACGAACACCATCTGCGCGGCTGCGACAACGATCGCGGCAATGGTAATAGTCTCGTTAATGCTGGCAGCTGAGGCTGGTATGAAATCTGTTTCGCCGTATGAATAGTAGCGGCGAGGCATGCCTAGAATTCCGATGTAATGCATGGGCAGGTAGATTGCATAGGTGCCCAGGAATGTCATCCAGAAGTGAATCTTGCCGAGCGTGTCGTTGGCAAATTTGCCGGTCAGTTTTGGGAACCAGTGATAGATGGCACCGAATAACACCATGACTGGCGATACGCCCATGACCATATGGAAATGGCCGATGACGAAGTAGGTATCAGACAGCGGCAGATCGACTGTGACATTGCCGAGGAACAGCCCCGTAAGACCACCATGCACAAACGTAAAGATGAATCCGGTGGCCCACAACATCGGCAGCGTGAAGTGAATATCGCCACGCCACAAAGTAAATACCCAGTTGTAAACCTTAATAGCGGTTGGTACGGCAATGATCAAAGTTGTGGTCGCGAAGAAAAAGCCGAAATAAGGATTCATGCCGCTGACATACATGTGATGGGCCCAAACGACAAAGCTCAAGGCGCCAATAGCGACAATGGCCCAAACCATCAGGCGATAACCAAAAATGTTCTTTCGCGCATGTGTGCTGAGCAGGTCGGAAACGATGCCGAATGCCGGGAGTGCGACGATGTATACCTCAGGATGCCCAAAGAACCAGAACAAGTGCTGGAACAGGATTGGGCTGCCGCCGCGTGTATCAAGGGCTTCACCCATTGATAGTAGCGCTGGCATAAAGAAGCTGGTGCCGATTAATCGGTCGAGCAGCATCATGATGGCGGCTACCAGCAAAGCTGGAAATGCCAGCAGGCCCAGGACCGTCGCAACGAAGATGCCCCAGATCGACAACGGCATACGCATCAGCGTCATGCCTTTGCAGCGT
>JAHEEO010000250.1 GCA_024640665.1 Rhodospirillales bacterium
GTGGTCTATCACTTGCTTTCGATTAGTCACAATCATCGCATCCGACTAAAAACATTCTGCCCGGACGACGAGCAACCCATAGTCGATTCGATTAACGATGTTTGGAACTCGGCAAACTGGTTCGAGCGCGAGGCATTTGACCTATACGGAATTTTGTTTCGCGGGCATCCTGATCTGCGTCGTTTGTTGACGGATTACGGGTTCACTGGCCACCCATTCCGCAAAGATTTTCCGCTGTCGGGCCACGTTGAGATGCGTTATGACCCGGCCGAAGGGCGGGTTATCTACGAGCCGGTTGCCATTGAGCCGCGAACCTTGGTGCCTAAGGTGATTCGCGATGATGCTCGGTATGACGAAGCGCTGATGGAAGCCAGCACGAAGGATTCGGACAATGGCTGAGATTCAGAATTACACGCTGAATTTTGGTCCCCAGCATCCGGCTGCGCACGGTGTGTTGCGGCTTGTTTTGGAAATGGATGGCGAGGTTGTTCAGAAGGCCGACCCGCATGTCGGATTATTGCATCGAGCGACAGAGAAGCTGGCCGAGTCGAAACCATATAACCAATCCATTGGTTACATGGATCGGCTCGACTATGTGTCGATGATGTGCAATGAACACGGATACGTCTTGGCGATTGAAAAACTGCTGGGCGTAAAGCCGCCAATACGAGCGCAGTACATTCGCGTCATGTTCGATGAAATCACACGAATTCTGAATCACTTGATGTGGTTGGGCGCGCACGGTCTCGATATCGGCGCCATGACAATGTTCCTCTACTGCTTTCGTGAGCGAGAAGACCTCATGGATTGCTATGAGGCCGTGTCAGGTACCCGCATGCACGCAACCTATTATCGGCCTGGCGGCGTATATCGCGATTTGCCAGCGCGCATGCCTGCATATCAATCAGACCTCCGCAGCGAGAAGGAATTGTCGAAGCTGAACGAGGCTCGGTCAGCTGGCTTGCTGGATTTCATCGCAGACTTTACGGAGCGATTCCCGGCGCGAATCGATGAATACGAAACATTGCTTACCGATAACAGAATTTGGAAGCAACGTACCGTTAACATTGCGGTCGTATCGCCCGAAAGAGCCATGCAGCTGGGCTTTTCTGGGCCAATGCTGCGCGGTTCCGGAGTTGAATGGGACCTGCGCAAAAAACAGCCCTATGAAGTTTATGATCAGATCGACTTTGACATACCGGTGGGTGTCAACGGCGACTGCTATGACCGTTATCTGGTTCGCGTCGAAGAGCTTCGGCAGTCTAATCGAATAATCAAACAGTGCATTGAATGGCTTCGAGCAAATCCGGGGCCCGTTATGCTCGATGACCGCAAGCTGGTCCCGCCGAAACGCATCGAAATGAAAGACGACATGGAATCGTTGATTCATCATTTTAAGCTGTTTACCGAAGGTTATTGCGTTCCGGAGGGTGAGGCCTATGCGGCTGTTGAACACCCCAAGGGCGAGTTTGGCGTCTATCTGGTGTCGGACGGGTCCAACAAGCCTTATCGCTTGAAAGTTCGTGCGCCTGGTTTTCCGCATTTGGCAGCAATGAATGAAATGGTTGCAGGGCACATGTTGGCAGATGTCGTTGCCGTCATCGGCACTCAGGATATCGTGTTCGGGGAGATTGATCGATGAGCAACGTCGAGTCAGTCGAACTATCGAAGCACGTTCGTGACGAGATCGATCACTGGGTTGCAAAGTTTCCACAGGGTCGCCAGCGTTCGGCTGTAATCGCGGCGTTGCATGCCGTGCAGCACGAAAACAATGGATTCTTGACTGCGCCGCAAATGAACGCCGTTGCACAGTATCTAGCCTTGCCGCCCATTCAGGTGTACGAAGTTGCCGCTTTCTATTCCATGTTTGAGACGCGCCCGGTTGGCCGTCACAATGTTTCTGTTTGCACCAATATTTCGTGCATGTTGCGAGGTGCCGACGATTTGGTCGAGCATATTGAAACCAAGCTCGGAATCAAGCTCGGCGAGAGTACAGCGGATGGCCGTATTTATTTGAAGCGTGAAGAAGAATGTCTTGCGGCTTGTTGCGGCGCGCCAATGATGATGGTCGATCACCATTACCATGAAAATCTCACTACTGAGAAAGTGGATGAGATTCTGGACAAGCTGAAGTAGGGCGCGAAGATGGTTGAACAGAATTTAGTTTGCTATTCGACGCTGCAGTTTAAAGACGAGCCGTGGTCGTTGGAAAACTACCTTAAAGTCGGCGGTTACCAGGCGTGGCAACGAGTACTCAGTGGCGAACTGAAGCGCGAGGCTATTATCGATTTGGTGAAAGCGTCCGGTTTGCGTGGCCGCGGTGGTGCCGGGTTCCCGACCGGCTTGAAGCACAGCTTTATGCCTCGCGAGGCACCCGTTCAGAAGTACTTGGTTTGTAATTCGGACGAGAGCGAGCCGGGCACTTGTCATGATCGAGATATATTGCGTTTTAATCCACACGCATTGATCGAAGGCATGGCCATTTCTGGTTACGCGATCGGCGCGAGCGTTGGTTACAACTATATTCGCGGCGAGTTTATGGAAGGCCCAGTGCCGCGTTTCGAGCAGGCGCTCAAAGAAGCCTACGCAGCGGGATTGCTGGGTTCGAATATCAAGGGCTCTGGGATCGACTACGATTTGCACGCGTTTGTCGGCGCTGGCGCATACATTTGCGGCGAAGAAACTGGCTTGCTCGAATCGCTGGAAGGCAAGCCGGGGCGGCCGCGATTTAAGCCGCCGTTTCCGGCGCAATTCGGGCTTTATGGGGCGCCTACAACGATCAACAATACCCAGAGCTTGGCGTCGATACCCACGATTATTCGCAAGGGGCCGGAATGGTTTGCTGGCCTCGGTGTAGAGGGCTCTGGCGGCACCGCAATCTTCTCGATCTCGGGGCACGTTGAAAAACCCGGCAATTACGAATTGCCGCTCGGATTGCCATTTTCGGAAGTACTTGAGTTGGCCGGCGGTATGCTGGGTGGCCGTAAACTCAAAGCGGTAATTCCAGGCGGATCGTCGACGCCGGTCGTGCCTGCGGAACAAATGATGAAGCTGACGCTCGATTTTGACACGCTGCGTGCAGCAGGCACCGGACTAGGCACGGGTGCCATGATTGTCATGGATGAAACTACTTGCATGGTCAAGGCGCTGCGGCGACTGTCCCAGTTTTACAGCGCTGAGTCTTGCGGTCAGTGCACGCCATGTCGCGAAGGGACCGGTTGGTTGTACAGAGTGCTCTCGAAAATCATGGCTGGCAAAGGGCACATAGACGATCTGAACATGCTGCTTGACGTTGCCGGCAAGATAGAGGGACACACGATCTGTGCGTTAGGAGATGCGGCTGCGTGGCCGGTGCAGAGTTTCCTAAAGCACTTCAGGCACGAATTCGAGTACATGATTGAGCACAACGGTCGCAGCATCGTTGCAACTACACCGTCGGTCGCTGCCTAGCAGGCGCGTCTGGCGAACCGGGATTCAAATCGAAACTGAGTTATGAGTAGCAACGACGAAAAAGTCATCAACCTGGAAGTCAACGGTAAGGCGGTGCAGGCACGGCCCGGCCAAATGATTATCGAGGTGACCGATGCGGTAAACGAATACGTGCCGCGTTTTTGCTACCACCGCAAGCTGTCGATTGCTGCTAATTGCCGAATGTGTCTTGTGGACGTCGAGAAGGCGCCGAAACCACTGCCGGCTTGCGCAACACCCGTGGGCGAGGGCATGAAGGTGTTTACGCGCTCCGAGCGCGCCTTGTCTGCGCAAAAAGCGACGATGGAATTTTTGCTGATTAATCATCCGCTGGATTGCCCGATTTGCGATCAAGGCGGGGAGTGCGAGCTGCAAGATCTGGCGATGGGTTTTGGGCGCGGCGTTTCTCGCTACACTGAGGGCAAGCGGGTCGTAAAGGACAAGAATCTCGGCTCGCTCGTATCTACGGATATGACGCGCTGCATTCATTGCACGCGTTGTGTGCGATTTGGCGAAGAAATCGCCGGCATTCAGTCTCTCGGCGCAGTGGGTCGTGGCGAAAACATGGAGATCGGCACTTATATCGAGCAGAGCATCGAGCATGAGTTGTCCGGAAACATTATTGACTTGTGCCCGGTCGGCGCATTGAACAACAAGCCCTACCGGTTCAGTGCCCGCGCCTGGGAGATGGTGGCAAAGCCCCTCGTTAGTCCGCATGACTGCGTGGGTTCGAACCTATATGCGCATGTATTACGTGACCGTGTGCGGCGTGTCGTGCCGCGCGATAACGATGCCATTAATGAATCATGGATCGCCGACCGCGACAGG
>JAHEEO010000251.1 GCA_024640665.1 Rhodospirillales bacterium
GCATGCGTGTGGAGAGGCGCTCTAAAACGTGAATTGAAGACTCTTCAGTCTTACTAACTCGCTCGAATGAAACTGGCCGCCAAGCATATTCGCTATCGTACTGTTTCAGAATACTGATCGAGCCGAAGTAACCGAACACTAACAAAGTAACACCCAGCCCTAAGTTGGCAACTAGCGTTACGTCGCCCATCTCAATTGCAAGCAGCGTGGCCGATAGCAAAAAGATCAACAAGGCGCCTTCCAGAATCACTGTGGGCTTGCGTGGAAATGCAGTCAACGTCACGCGAAAGGCGACGGCATCGACTATTGCTAATATCGCCGTTTGCATTGTGATGCCGCCAAACATGTTGTTTAGGGCGAGCGCCGCATCACCTCGCAATGAAGCAGCGGACGTAGTCACGAGTTCCGGCAGTTCCGTCAGCCCCGCTAGAAATACCAAGCCCATGAGCGCGTGACCCACACCCAATCGCATACCCAGTGCATCGGCGATATAGGTCAATCTCGTGCCGGAAAACCAAATTGCAGTGGCAAGTACGGCAAACGCGCCGATATTCATTGGCAGAGACATTTCAACGAACAGCTTCATTCAATTCAGCTTAAACGACTTGAACGCCGCATATTTGCTTCGCATCTCTCGAATGGTATTCCGGCTTGCCGCCTATTTGTTCAGCTTTTCGTAGAGCGGCTTAATCAAATCCATTGGCAACGGAAACACGATGGTGTGAGAATTCTTCTCGGTGGCGATATCCGTCAAGGTTTGCAGATATCGCAGCTGCAACGCCTGAGGCTCGCTTGCCAGAACGGCTGCCGCTTCAGCGAGTCGACGCGACGCCTGAAACTCACCTTCCGAGTGGATTACTTTCGCCCTGCGCGATCGTTCCGCCTCCGCTTGCGCAGCAATTGCACGGATCATGCTCTCATTCAGGTCGATATGCTTGATCTCAACATTCGTAACTTTGATTCCCCATGCTTCAGTGGATTGATCAAGAATATTTTGTATGTGGGCGTTGAGTTTGTCGCGCTCAGTTAACATGTCGTCAAGCTCATGCTGGCCAAGTACGGATCGCAAAGTGGTCTGTGCGAGCTGGCTGGTTGCTTCCACGCGATCTTCAATTTGAATGATGGCCCTTTCCGGATCCATCACGCGAAAATAGACGACCGCACTCACCTGGACCGAAACGTTGTCTCGCGAGATAACATCTTGCGGCGGCACATCCATGACGATGGTTCGAAGATCAACGAGCACCATCCGTTGCACAAACGGTATCAGGACGATAAGCCCAGGGCCCTTAACAGTTTGAAAGCGTCCCAGCAGGAAAATAACGCCTCGTTCATATTCCCGTAAAATCTTAAATACATTGAATGCCAGGACTCCAAGCATCACGATGATCGGGACGACAACATACATATCCATGTTCGTACTCCAGCTTCTTATGCTTATGTTTGACTAAAGGGTTCGACTTGCAGGTGCAGCCCATCGACTTTTACGACTTTCAGGCGCTGTCCCTTTTTGATTGGCGCATTGGTCTGCGCTTGCCAGCGCTCGCCATGAGCCAAGACCGACCCAAATTGCTCGAAGTCTTCTAAGGCGACGGCTTCCTGCCGTGTCATCTCCTCGATTCCACTGACGATTGGCCGTGCGCGCGCTCTCATGGCAAACCAAACAATGCCCAGCAAGCCGGCTCCGGCAAGAATGGCCAAAGTTACAATAAGGCTCGTGGGTCGTTCGAATCCAGGAATATCAGTATCGACAAGAATGAGCGATCCGAATACGAAACTGGCGATTCCGCCGAGCCCCAGCGCACCAAAACTGGGCACGAAAAACTCCGCAGCCATGAGCATGACACCGAGCACAATCAACGCCAGACCGGCGTAGTTAACCGGCAATACCTGAAAAGCGAAGAGCGCAATTAGCAAAGATATTGCACCGACAACGCCTGGCACGATGCCGCCCGGGTTGTACCCCTCAAGCACCAGCCCATATATGCCGATTAGCAACAAGATATAGGCAATCTGCGGGTTCGTGATGACGGACAGAAGCCGCGTATGCCAATTGGGCTCTATTTTCTCGATAACGATCCCATCAGTCCGCAGAACTTGCGTTTCTCCGTGAATGCTTACGGCTCGACCGTCCAGTTGCGCGAAAAGATCGCTCAGGTCAGACGCGACGATATCAACAACATTCATCTCCAAAGCTGAATAAGCACTGATACTCTCGGCGTAACGGACCGCGCGCTCGGCCCACTCGGCATTGCGGTTGCGCTGTTCCGCCAACCCGCGAATGAACGAGACCGCATCATTGATGGATTTTCGTTCCGACGTCGTAGCAGGCTCCGGCACCGCAGCACGCTCCTGCGTATTGACAACGTCGTCCTGCGCTCCAGATTCATCAGTGGAAGCAGGCGCACCTTCACTTGAAGGTGCGCTCGAAAATGGATTACTACCGCCACCGATCGCGACCGGTGTGGCGGCGCCTGTCGTTGTAGCCGGTGCCATGGCTGCAATGTGGCTGGAATAGAGGATGTAGGTACCCGCGCTTGCCGCACGTGCACCTTGAGGATAAACGAAGGTAACGATCGGAATATCTGCCGCTAGGATCGCCTGGATAATCTCTCTCATCGATGTATCCAAGCCGCCAGGCGTGTCCAATTGCAGCACTACCATTTGAGAATCGTTCTGAGCTGCAGACTCGATGCCATCACGGATATAACTGCTGGTGGCAGGACCGATCGCATCCTGCACGGTCAGAAGGGTTGCGACGGGCGCCGCGCCTGTTGCGGTTTGCGCGCTCAGATCCACGTTTAGCGCGAACAAGGCAGCGCCAAAAAAGACACAACGCCATCTAAGTTTCTTCCGCAATCCCAAGGCAGTTTCCACTTCGCTTTTAGATGCAATGTATATAGTTAACGTATTCTTCCTGCTTTCGGTATGCGTATTCACCGCTAAAATCAAGCAAGCCGCGTTGCACTCAACCCTGCATCCCAGCAAGCAATCAAGTTCCGAATGGGTAGGTATCCGGCACACATTCCAACTCACCCGTATCGAATGGCTTCACGGCGGACATTTCATTAACCCAGATGTACTCGTCAAATTGCTCTGCCAGAATAGCCTGCTCGCACACACAAGCAGCCTCGATCTGGTGACGCCTTTTACGCCGCGGCCTTCCGAATGCATCACACCCAAGATATCAGATGCTTAGCGATACCAACTAGATTCGCTCTAAGCATAACAGCGTACATTGATACTCTTGCTGTAAGCTTCGGTGTCACCCGGGCATGCCCGCAACCGGCCTTTGAACCAGCTCCTGCGTAGAAATTCTTTGCCGGTTCTGTTTCAATCGGAGCATGACCTTGGAGCACTACACGTTTGATAATTTATCGATAGTCGGCCCGGTCATCTCATGACTTGGGCAATTGAAGACGTACACAGCGTGTGTAGCGAACTTCTGCACGTTCTCGTCGATGAGTTTCCCTCACTGGATTGGGACGCCGCCGACATAGATGGCGAGCAAGGACTCATCTACTTCAACAATGACCATGCCAAGCGGGTCGAAGTCAGGCTGGACCACGAGGCCTTAGCGGCCTACTCGGATGCGGGCGACTTAGAAAAAGAGCGCATGCACATTCAGTTTTTCGGCTTCTGCCGATCGGTAAACCGGGTTGGCAACCGTCAGGCGCTCTTCACTATCTTAGATCTTGCGCCTTAACGCATTGCCGCGGCTGCTTCGCAGTGCATTGTCTGCTTCACTGTCTAAGGTGCTGTGTACGCGCCTGGGTCATCGACAGTAATTTCCATTTCTAAGCGACCGAAGCGCCGTCGAGAAAATCTTTCAGTAACTCGCAACTGCTCGGTCGATGGACGCCCCTGAGTGTCCAACCAGAACTTATCGTTGATAACCCATGGACTCGACGACTAAAACATCGCCAGCGCGCCTACGGTCGATAGTCTGCTGGCCAGTCACGGTCAAATGGGAACGGACGAAGCTCAGTATTGAACGTTAAGTAGCTAATGATCTGATATGTATATTCAGCCAGCGCAAGCCCAAATGCGCTAAGCCTCAAATTGGGCTCACCCTTAAAAAGAACCAGGAAGAACTGCAGCACAACCACAGTAACAACTACGACACGAGAAACGGCATACAGCACCAGAAAGATAAACATGAACAGCAACCGCAGCCATATCGTATTGTCCCCGCCGCTCGCTTCGTCGCGCGGCTCCGCTTCGAAAGAATCCGGATCGATCGAGTTCATAGACTGCTCCAATTGAATAGCTACATTATCACTCCTGAG
>JAHEEO010000252.1 GCA_024640665.1 Rhodospirillales bacterium
GTAGCCACCAGTTCCTCGGCACCGCCGAGAGGCGTTTTTTCGCGGCAATGCCGCCAAAATGGCGTATCCAGCCGACGGTTGAACCGATAGTGCAAAGCCAGAAAATCGCGAACGTCGTCCCAGGTTTCTGCATAGCGCTTGTTTTCGATTGCTTTTAGCACCTCCGCCGGGCGGCGGTCGCCGTCCCGAATAGCCGCGATCAGATACCAGATTTGTGCAGTAATGAGATGTAACGCGGTTGCTTCCAGCGGCTCGACAAACCCGGAAGCATTGCCCACAGCGGCGACATTGCCCACCCAAAAGCGGTCGTAGCGGCCGGATGGGAACCGGATGCAGCGCAGATCGTCGCCAAGTGCTGCGTTTTTCTGCTGCAACTCATGCATCGCCTCATCAGGCGAGCAATACGCCGTAGAGAACACATAGCCGCGAGTCACGCTATCGAGAAAATCGATTTGCCAGCACCAGCCATGGTCCATCGTCTCGGCCGTGGTGTAGGGGTGAATGTCTGCGTCGTCATCAGACCTTTGCCAGGAGCCAATCACAGCCGCGTCGCAGAGTAGCGCGTCACTATAGGAAACGAACTTTGCTCCCATTGTCTCCTTGAGCAAAAGCGATTTGAACCCGGAGCAATCCACAAAAAAATCACCCTCAATTTCGCGGCCGTCCTTGAGACTGAGACTCTTAACGTTGCCAGAATTATGACGGTTAACTTCGACGATCTCGCCATCTATAACGTCGGCGCCGAGTTGCTTTACCTTGCGGTGCAGATAGTCAATGAACTCCCGATTGGGGATGTGGTAGGCAGCACGTGGGTCCACTGCGCCACGGCCATTCTGAATTGCGTATGGCGCGAGGCCGCGATCCATCATAGCCCCATAGTGGCTGCTGTCAGTCATGCCGTCGAGACAGTAAAACGCCTGCACCTTGTCAAGGTTGGCTGCGGTTTTGTCTAGAAACCGCTCGAATGGGTAATTAAAGTGCGTGTCTGCCGGATCGCCCCATTCCATTCGCAAGCCGAGCTTCCAGCTCGGCCTTACCTCGCGCAGAAACTCGCCGCGGTCGAGCCGCAAAATCTTGTGAAGATAGTCAACGAAGCCTTGCGTGGTCGACTCACCAACGCCGATCACCGGGATATCGGCTGAGTGCACCAGCACGACCTTGATTCCGGGCAGCAAGACGCGAAACGAAAGTGCGGCGAGAAAACCCGCGCTTCCACCGCCTGCAACAACCAGCTTTTGGATCGGCTTTTCCATAACGGTACCTTAGACTACGAGCGCTAATTCGCCAACGCCTTGCCGAAACTATATTCGCTGTCGCCTGCGATCAAGATGAAAGTTATTTGGAACGCCTGGAAACTTTGACGAAAAGTCGGACGATGCATTGCTGCAAGTCACTGATTTAAATGGTGGGGCGTATAGGATTCGAACCTATGACCAATGGATTAAAAGTCCAGTGCTCTACCAACTGAGCTAACGCCCCACAGACAGGATTTATTCAGCACTATGTGCGGGCTGGGATAATACTAGAACCGATCTCAGAATCCCACACCACGCATGCGACAGTCATTAGCCGTACTGATAACGCGTTGTATCGGTGACTCCCGCGGCTCGAAATCCTTCCGCGCGCAGCTTGCATGCGTCGCAGTGGCCGCACGCACGTCCCAGTTCATCAGCCCGGTAACAGGATGTAGTCATCGCATAGTCCACGCCAAGCGCCAATCCGCGTTCAATAATTTGTTGCTTTGATAACTGAATCAGCGGCGCCTCGATAACGATCGGCGCACCCTCGACGGCTTGTTTGGTCGCCAGCAGTGCAAGCTTTTGAAATGCGTCGATAAATTCTGGCCGGCAATCCGGGTAACCGGAATAATCAACGGCATTCACGCCGATGAAAATTGACTGAGCAGCCAACACCTCGGCACAGCCCAACGCCAGGCTCAAAAAGATCGTATTGCGTGCCGGAACATACGTAATAGGTAGGCCTTCGCCGCCATTCTCCGGCACATCCAGACCGGGATCCGTTAAGGCAGAACCCGCGAAAATCCCGGCTGGCAAGGCAATACAACGATGACTGTCCGCACCGAGGAATTGAGCGACGCGTGTGGCCGCATCCAGTTCGGCACTGTGCTTTTGACCATAGTCGATACTAATTGCGTGGCACTCGTAGCCACGTTCGACGGCAATTGCCAGGACTGTTGCGGAGTCCAAGCCACCAGATAACAACACCACTGCCCGCTTAGTCATCAGCGTCCTGCGACGTTACCCCAAAGCACTTTATGCAACTGCACTTGCAAACGCGCTGACAAGCGGTCAGCAAGCATCCAGTCAGCCAGTTCAGCAGCGGACAGTTCTTCATGACTCGGCGAAAATAGAATCGTACTTGCAATATCGTGATGCGTTGCTAAAAGTTTTTTCGCCCAGTCGTAGTCTTCTCGCCCGCATATGACAAACTTTATGGCATCGCCGGCGTTCATCACGCGCAGATTCTCGAGCCTGTTACGACTCACTTCGTTAGAACCCGGTGTTTTGATATCCACAACGCGACATACCCGCGGATCGACGTCACCGATGTCAATAGCTCCGCTGGTTTCGAGTGAAACAATGAACCCTTCATCGCATAGCCTTACGAGCAGGTCGTGACAGCGCGTTTGAGCAAGCGGCTCGCCCCCGGTGACGCAGACATGTTGAGTGTCGAACGTCCGAACCTTCGCGATAATCTCGTCAATGCTGTGCCATTCGCCACCGCCAAAGGCATAGGCAGTGTCGCAATACTGGCAACGTAAGGGGCAACCAGTCAGCCGAATAAAGACACTCGGCCAGCCAACGTGGATGGCCTCGCCTTGAATCGAATGAAAGATCTCGGTGATCTTCAGTCGCTTGTCCAGCTGTTGAGACGACGAAGCTTCGCCCTCCAGTTTATCCACGCGTTACAGTGGCCAACTTGCGCTGTTTAGATGCAAAGTCGAACCTCTCAGTTGCCCTGCTGAGCCAACCGCTCGAGGCGCTGCACTGCCAAGCGTGCCGCGGTGGTATCGGGAAACTGCCTCGCAACCTGCTGAAGTGCGGTACGCGCCGCATCCCATTGCTGGAGCTCGAAGTTGCAGTAACCTATCTTCAACAGCGCATCGGGTAGTTTTGCGGACTGCGGGTACGCATCCAGCACACGCTGGAATTCCGGTAACGCCCCGGCGAATTGCCGTTGGACATAGAACGTTTCTGCAAGCCAGTATTGAGCGTTATCAGCTAACGGACTGTTTGGAAACGTTCGCAAGAAACTCGTAAAGGCCGTAGCCGCATCACCGTATTGGCGCGACTGGATCAGGTCGAAGGCAGCATTGTAATTGTCTTGGTCGCTGCCAATAGGCACAGGTGGCGCAGCAGCAGCCGTTGCAGCAGCCGTTGCAGCATTCGCCGCGGCAGCCGCTTCGGCACTTGCCAACGCCGCCGCTCTGGCCTGTTCCGCCGTTGAGACCTGGCTCGTTTCCAAATTCTGCAAGCGTGAATCGAGGTCAACATACAAATCGCGCTGCCGATTCGCTGCACTTTCGTTTTCAAAGCGTAACGTTTCGATATCCCCGCGCAACAGTTGCGTTTCCGACTGAAGTGCATCCAGTTGACCTGCGAGCTGGATCAAGCTCTCGTTTTCGAATACGCGCTCGATACGAATAAGGCGTGCTTCCATGTCTGTGAGCCGCAAATAAACCGGATCTTCGGTTGGCGACAAAGTCGTGCAGCTGACCAATCCGGCCATACTCATAGTCAAGATCAATGTTCTCAACGAATCGTCCTCTTGTGTTTGCATCTGCTTTCGCTAATCGGCTGCGTCTATTCGTAAACGAGTTCAACGCGACGATTTAAACTATACGCTTCTTCATCGCTACCCAACGCCACAGGTCGCTCCTCACCGTAGCTAACGGTTGTCAGCTGGGTGGCAGATACACCCTGCAGCATCAAAATACGGCGAACAGCCTGCGCCCGACGCTCGCCCAGGCCGATATTGTACTCACGGCTGCCCGTTTCATCAGCGTGACCTTCCAGCCTTACGCGCGCGTTGGCATTTTGCGCGAGATAGCTACCATGCGCTGCCAGCATCTCGTTGAACTCAGGACGAATATCACTGCGGTCAAATTCAAAATACACGACGATGTCCTGCATGAGACGCTGCAACTCGGCTTCAGCCGCAGTTACGTTGATATTTCCGCCGCCCCCAAATCCCGAAGTTGTGGCATTTGAGCCGCCGTCCGTTAACACCGCATCGCTGCTTCCGCCACTGGAAAT
>JAHEEO010000048.1 GCA_024640665.1 Rhodospirillales bacterium
CTACCTAACTTTGGACCGTAGCGCCGACACACTTTCCGGGGGTGAAGCGCAACGAATTCGTCTAGCAAGCCAGATCGGATCAGGGCTTGTGGGGGTCATGTACATTCTGGACGAGCCGTCGATCGGCCTCCACCAACGTGACCAGCGACGCTTGTTGGGAACACTGACGAATCTCCGCGATCTTGGCAACACCGTTCTCATTGTCGAACACGACGAAGAATCCATTGACTCTGCCGATCACGTCGTCGATTTGGGGCCTGGCGCGGGGGTCCACGGCGGGCAGATCGTGGCTCAAGGCACGCCAGCCGATATTCGCGCCAGCAACTCGCTCACAGGCCAATATCTTTCGGGCCGAAAGCAAATACGCATCCCAGAAAAGCGCCTGGAATTTGATGCTCAGATGTGTCTGCAAGTCGTTCGTGCCAGCGGCAATAACCTGCAGGACGTTTCCGTGGATTTCCCAATTGGCCTGCTGACGTGCGTAACCGGCGTTTCCGGCTCCGGCAAGAGCACACTCGTCAACGACACGCTCTATCGCCATGCCGCAGGTGCGATCAACAAACACAACTACGACCCTGCGCCGGCGGCAGAAGTCATCGGTCTCGAGCATATGGATCGAATAATTGACATCAGTCAGAGTCCCATTGGACGAACCCCGCGCTCTAACCCTGCAACTTACACGGGGATTTTCACGCATGTGCGCGAGCTTTTTGCTGCCACGCAGGAAGCGCGTGCGCGGGGCTACGCGCCTGGCCGGTTTAGTTTCAACGTCAAGGGCGGTCGTTGTGAGGCGTGTCAAGGAGATGGCGTCATCCGCGTTGAAATGCACTTTCTACCCGACATATACGTTGCCTGCGACACCTGTAAAGGCAAGCGCTACAACCGCGAAACGCTGGACATTACTTATAAAGGGCTTACGATCGCGGACGTTTTGCAGCTGACTATCGAAGATGCCTCAAATGTCTTCATCAATGTTCCGGCCATCGCAAGTAAACTGCGGACCCTCGTCGATGTTGGCTTGTCATACATTACGCTCGGCCAGAACGCGACTACACTTTCCGGCGGCGAAGCTCAGCGAGTAAAACTGGCCAAAGAGCTTTCGAAACGCGGTACGGGATCGACTCTGTACATCCTCGATGAACCGACCACTGGGCTGCACTTCCACGATATCGCGCAATTGCTGGATGTGTTGTTTCGGCTGCGCGACCAAGGCAACACCATTGTGATCATCGAGCACAATCTAGATGTCATCAAGTGCGCCGATTGGGTCATTGACTTAGGCCCAGAAGGCGGCAGCAGCGGTGGCACGATCGTCGCAACGGGAACACCCGAGCAACTCACGCTGCAAAGTGAATCGCATACCGGCGCATGTCTGAAACCACTGCTCACACCGCGGCACTTAATGGCCGGTCAGACAGGTTAATGAGCCTCGCTGCAGACGCCGGACCACCCTAGGTCATGCAAGGACTGGGAAAGCGAATATCCAGCGGCCGTTTGCACAGCGGACTCACTCGGATCACTCGGCAAAAAAATCCCGCAGGGCGCTCAGGTACTCGGCAGAGCCGGCTATCGAATTATGCCCCTCGTTGGCGAGCACAACAGCCTCAGCGTTATGTTCGCCGAATGCTCTGAGCAATGCCATCGAGCTATCACGAGTAACGATCTCATCGTTCTCAGCAAGGATCAGGAGCACTGGAGATTCAACATCTTTCGCGTGCTTTGCGGAGTCGAATTTGTCCCTGAGCAGTATCGATACCGGCAGAAACCAAAATCGATCTTCGATAATTGTCGCGATACTGTCGAACGGCGTAACTAATGCCAATTTTGTGACTGGACGATCTGCAGCCAACTGCATCGCAACGCCGCTGCCTAAGCTTCGACCAACCACGCCAACATCCGAATAACGCTGCTGCACGTAGTCGAATAAGGCGCGCGCATCATCGACCAACGCCGGCTCGCTCGGTTCCCCGCTGCTGCCGCCGTAACCGCGATAGTTCATTACAAACAGCGCATGACCGGGAAAAGCCGTGCGCAGATGCGCGACGCTGCTGGCTACGCTTTCGGCATTGCCGCCGAAATAGAGCATAGCCTTTCCGGTTGCTCGCGGATGATGCCAAATCTTCAGGGATTCGCCGCCAAATTCCAGTCGCAGTTCCGTTGCAACTGTATGAGCTATGTCGGGCGTCGGAAAATACAGCATGTGTCGCTGATTCGTGACGAATAGCAGGCACAATACCGCGTATGCCAGCAGCGGCAGTACGACCACTGTTGCCAGCAGCTTTTTTAGGGCAATTGGAGTCTGCACCGGTTGGCTGAGATATCGACGATCAGCAGCATCCACAACTTTGCGGACCATGGCCGTGTGCCAGTATCCGGCCAGATTCATCGGTCACGGTCATGTTCATGGGAGTGCCGTCCTCCAGTATCAACACAATACTCTGGCCGACGAGCACGGCTTGTTCATCACTGTTGCTCAACGCGATCTGGCCATCCAGGCGATGCAAACCTGGCACGGGCAAACCCGCCCGCGTCATGGCCTGGAATCTGGTGAAGTCGTATTTGACGTTTGTGTATTGCTCGCCGGCACACTGCAAACTGCCGACACCCGTCTTTCGATCCACTGCTTTGAACTGGGACTCGCTGGAATACTGTTGATGCATTACTTGTCTCTCCATCGATTCATGCTGAGTACATTGCTGCCTGACTCCCGCGTCATGCCAGCGGGCGCACGCCCACTCGATCTCGAATTTCTGCAATAAAAGGAACACTGAATTCCCGCGCCCTTTGGCCACCGGCCCTGAGTATGCTCTCTACATGGGCCGGCTCTGCAATGAGTCGCTCGTATTCTTGCCGAGCAACGCTGAGGTGCGCATTCACATACTCAAACACGAACTGCTTCGCGTCACCCCAACCGATGCCCTCCGCATACCTCTTGCGCAACTGTGCAGTTTCCTCCGGCGTTGCAAACGCGCGATAAATCGCAAATACGCTGCATTGCTCGGCATTCTTGGGCTCGCCGGGCTCGAGAGAATTCGTCTTTATTTTCATAATCGCCTTGCGCAGTTGCTTTGCGGGCAAAAACAGTGGAATGGTATTGCCATAACTCTTCGACATCTTGCGGCCATCCAAGCCCGGCAAGACGGCCGAATCTTCCTCGATAACGGCCTCTGGCAAAGCAAACGTCTCGCCGAAATGATGATTGAAGCGAGCCGCGATATCCCGGGCCATCTCGACATGCTGTTTCTGATCTTGTCCAACGGGAACTTCGTTGGCGTTGAACATGAGAATGTCGGCAGCCATCAATATTGGGTAGCAGTACAGGCCCATCGTGATCCCCTTGTCTGGATCATTGTTGGCGGCCGCCTCATTAGTTGCCACGGCCGCTTTATAAGCATGAGCACGGTTCATCAGCCCTTTTGCGGTCATGCAGGTGAGAATCCACGAGAGCTCCAGGATTTCCGGAACGTCTGACTGGCGATACAGCACGACGTTATCCGGATCTAAGCCCGCTGCAATCCAACTGGCCGCGATCTCGAGCGTAGAACGCCCCATTTGTTCAGGGTCTATGCCTTTTATTAACGAATGATAGTCTGCAAGGAAGAAATACGACCGCGCATCGCGGCGTTTGCTCGAAACAACGGCAGGTCGAATTGCACCCACGTAATTGCCGATATGGGGAGCACCTGTCGTGGTAATACCTGTTAATACAGTCTTCACTAATACTCGCAACTTGGCTAATTCTTGAAGCGGCCCTGATACTGCTGGCCGCACCGGGAAAGGGCGTCTATTATTCCCGAGTTTGCCGAGAAGATCGAACTGGCACGAACTTTTAGCCGCATTACGCAGAAGTACATTGACCTCGAACCCAGCGCAAGACCGAGACACACTATATGCGGCGCATCTGCAGGCAATATCTGCCAGGTATACGGAAGCCTTAGAGGCCTGCTCAGCCGACGCCGCGGCAATATTCGCAGGTGCTGAGGTCTGCATCGGCAGAGACGATCAGACTTATCCGTTTCGAACAGAGCCCTATTTCGCGCAGTGGCTTCCGCTGCCCACACCGATGGGCTCGGCCATTGAGTTTCGCCCGGGCAACAAGCCTCGGTTGCTTTATGCACTAAGTCAGGATTTTTGGCATGCCAGTGAACCGGAACCCGATGGCTTCTGGCGCAGACATTTTGAAGTATCCATTATGTCGCCAGAAGCTGTCGAAAAACGGATCAATGCAGTCGACGAGAAGACAAGAGTTATCGGCCGACCCAACAATGGAGCGGCTGAAATGCTCGATCAACGAGCGCGCAAATTTATCAGCTGGCTCGACTTTGATCGTGCCAGAAAGACAGCATACGAAGTCGAATGTATTGCTGCGGCAAACCGAATCGCAGCGCGCGGACACGGCGTTATCGCGTCCATGTTCAATCAGGATAAGACCGAGCTGGATCTTCACTTGGCATATTGCTCGGCCTGCCAGCAAACCGAATCGGAACTGCCCTATCCAAACATAATTGCCGCAAATGAGCACGCCGCGATCCTGCACTATCAGAATAGAGACCGCCAGCTTGTAACTGAAAATCGCTCGCTGCTCATTGACGCTGGAGCAAGCTACGCTGGTTACGCAGCAGATGTGACGCGCACCTATGGGAATTCCAACCAGGACTTCATTGCTTTAATTGGCGCAATGAATGAACTGCAGCAAGATATCTGTCTCGCGGCGACTCATGGCACTGAGTTCATCGCATTGAACGAGCTCACGCACCAGCGGCTTGGTAAGATCCTTGCTGAATCTGGATTAGTCCATTGCAGTGCTGATACAGCGTATGGCAGCGGCCTAACGAGCCAATTCCTGCCGCATGGCTTAGGGCATCTGCTCGGACTCCAAGTGCATGATGTCGGCGGCCAAATGCGCAATCACGACGGGGATATGATCGAAAGACCGGAACAAAGGCCGTTTTTGAGGCTGACTCGGGCCCTCGAGTGCGGCTTCGTAGTTACGATCGAACCAGGGCTCTATTTCATACCAAGCCTGCTGGCAGATCTCGACCGTGCCAACGGCAAAATGATCAATTGGGCTCTAGTCGACGAACTGCGGGCACATGGAGGGATTCGGATTGAAGACAATGTCCTAGTAGAATCCACGACAGTCAGAAACTTAACGCGCGAGGCATTCGCAGCCGCCCCGGCGGTTGCGCGACACTAAAACCTAACCCAAAATCCCGCTGACAGCGCGAAAACGTTCGTGCAGTTGGTTGGCTCAGGAATACACAGCATGTCACATCGGACTGAAGAACTGCCGCCTGCTAGTGGAGTAGCGCGTTTTGTTCGAGAACTTAGATATCACGAAGTCTCTCGGCAGCTGCTGGCGGTCGTACTCATATTGCTCTTTGCACTAACGTCGGTGCCGTCTCAGCCGATTGTGTTCATAGGTCTCGCACTTGCTTTCGTCGGCATGCTCATTCGCTTGCACGCCAGTGGCTTCGTAATGAAAAACAAAGAGCTTGCGCAAAACGGGCCATATGCACTTATGCGCCATCCGCTGTACACCGGCAACATTCTGCTGATTACCGGTTTTGCGCTTGCCAATGGAGCGATCTGGCCCCTGGTTTTAGCATTGTTCTTTTTCTGGTTTTACTATCCCACCGCAATAGAGTACGAAGACAGAAAGCTGCACAACATTTTTGGTGATGAATGGCGCGTGTGGTCCGCTCGCACGCCGGCTTTGATACCCAATATGCGCAACGTTGGCGGCCTGTTTTCCGGGCAATGGTCATTTGCCAAGAGCACGATGCAAAATGGCGAGATCGTTATTGTCGTTTTTGTGCTTATAAGTATGGGCATTGTGATCTGGCACTTGTCACTGCGCTGAGCCCATGAGTGATGACCAATCGATTGTCGACTGGATTCATCGAAATCTAGCCACCGCGCCCAGCAAACAGCTCGGTGAAGGTTATCAGGCTCGCGTTACGGCCTTCGACACGCCTTATGGGCAAGTCGTCGTTAAGCAAGCACATCGTGACTGGCTGCTGGGGCGCGCATCTGTCATCCGTGAAAGTAAGATCTATCAACGTCTACAGACCATCCCGGGGATACCGCGCTATTTTGGCCTGCTGAGCGGCGAACTTTTGGTTCTGGAGCTGGTGCCCGGCTTGTCACTGCGTGCAGCCGAAGCGGAACTCGTAGATAGGGACGCATTTTTTGCGTCGATGTTGGCTACGCTGAAAGCCATGCATGCCGAAGGCGTTGCGCATGGCGACTTGAAACGCAAAGACAACATCATTGTCGGTCCGCAGAATCAGCCGTATTTGATCGACTTTGGCGTCGCGTGCCTGCGGAAGCAGGCAATAGCCCCATTTAACAAAATATGGTTTAAATGGGCAAAACAGATGGATTACAACGCCTGGGTTAAGCTTAAATATGGGCGCAAGCCTAGAGGTATGACAGCGGAAGATGCTGCATTGTATGAACCACTTTGGCTCGAGCGCATCGCTCGCTGGATTAGAGTGCCATGGCAAAAACTCACATTTCGAAGATGGCGCAAGCGTCGGAAAAACGAAGGTTTGCAATGAATCACACAGCAAAACAGAGGGTTATGATGATGTCCGCTTTGACGAGAATTCTGGCTCGTGCATTGCTCATTGCCCCGTTTCTCGTGGGCCTGCCCGCATCAGCGCAGAACCTATTTGCACAGCGTTTGCCTATCAACCAGTTGGATGTGATGGCCCCTTCCGAGCGAGTTGGCGGCGCGCCAGGGAATTTAGCGCCGGTCCAGCGACAATGTCTGGCCAGCACCACACAAGCGAGCCGGCGCCGCATCGTGGATGTAGCGGTGCAGGAATGGGGTTATTTTGGCTTTAACGTAGTAGACCAGACTGGACCGGAGCCGCCTCGACCCGCAGGTCCGCGACCGCGGCGTCGAACACCCTGGCTTAATCCAGGCGAGTCAGAGCGCGTCGCAGAATCGATAGCCGGCTACTGGAGCATCACGCCCGATGGCCCGTGGATCATCGACCGGCAAAACGCGCTCTGGCGCGGCCCGGACGGTATCGGAGCCCGATGGCGCGACCCGTGGTCCGCTGCGTTCATTTCTTGGGTCATGTGCGAATCAGGCCTGGCGACTAGCGGCAAATTCGCCGTGGCTATCGCGCATCACACTTATATTGACCAGGCGATTCGGGAACGCGACAGCGGCAGCGGCGCGGCCGCTTACCGTGCTTTTGAGGTAGGTGAGACAATTATCGAGCCCGGTGACCTACTGTGTTCGGCTTGGCGTCATGCCTATCGGTCGCTGGACGATCGGCGCAGGAACATTGGCGAGGGTGTCCGAAGTCATTGCGATATCGTTGTCCATATTGATCCCTCAGGTGACCGAATTCTGGCGATTGGGGGCAATGTTCGCGGTACAGTGAGCTTGAAGCTGCTGTATGCACCTGTTGTGCGCAAAGCCGGTAATGCGGCTGAGCCTCTACACGAAACAGTGGGTCGCGGCAGAAGCACTGCTTTCGCACATCTTAAGTTGCTAGCGCCCTCCCTAAACGGCCCGGCGCTCTTGGGCACCCCCACCGTTAGGAATGTCGCTGCTCGGCCGGACCAACGTCGCACACTCGAGGCGCGGCTCGGAATTGAGGTGCCAGCCAAGCTGGACGAGTCGTGATTCGTCGCAAGATCAAGCGAGCCTTCCTGAGGCTGCTGTTGGCGTGTTCAATATCAATGCCCGCATTAGTCGTGGCTCAGACTGATGAGCAGAGTTGGTTGTTTGGTTCTTGGACGCCTATCGCTGAACACGGCCGCGAATCTGCCGGCGCATTGGTCGCGGCATCCGCACTTCAACCTTCCCACAGCATGCCGGCGCTTGCACAAGCAGGCAATGACTCAGATGACTGCCGAATTCCCGGCATGCCAGAGGTGATGGAGACAGTGGAAGCCATCGAATTTATTCATGCACAGGACCGCATACGGATTCGATTCAACGAATGGAATGTAGAAAGAACAATCTATTTGCAGCCAGGCAGTGGCCCGCCAGTTCAGGACCCCTCCCCGCTGGGCGTTTCATTTGGACGCTGGGAGAATTCGACACTCGCAATTTTTACGCTTTACATCTCGAACCCATCTTCCGATGGCAATGCCGCGGCGGTAAACAGCGCCTTGACGACGTTAGAGCGGTATAAGCCGCAGACGAGCGGCGAGCAGCTGACTTGGGAGCTGACTATTTCTGACTCGACTCATTCGGACCAACCAAAAAGCCGCCAAGGCGCCATGGGCAAACCCGGTTTTTCTCAGCCCATAGCGTTGGAACTTGGCGAAGGGCGCTTTGCGGACTGCAGCGCCGGGCGTAGCACGGCTGAATAAATTACTCGGCAGCCTCTGATGGCTGATCCAATAATTGCACTACAGCCATGGGTGCGGCGTCGCCGCGCCTAAACCCCATTTTCAGAATCCGCAAGTAGCCACCTGGACGCTCCTTGAATCGGGGCCCAAGATCGTTAAACAGCTTGCCCACGGCGACTTCATCGCGCAGCCGAGCAAACGCAAGCCGTCGACGACTGACGCCATCTTCTTTAGCCAGCGTAATCAGGGGCTCGATAACTCGACGCAATTCCTTCGCCTTAGGCAGTGTCGTCTTGATCGTTTCGTGACGCACCAACGACGCTGCCATATTGCGATACATCGCCTTTCGGTGCGATGAGTTTCGACCGAGTTTGCGCCCGGATTTCTTGTGCCGCATGTTGTTTCGTCCTAACTAAAATGCCATTGGCGACGACGATACAGCAGGCTCTTCGTCACCATAGAGCCCTACGGGTGGCCAATTCTCCAGACGCATGCCGAGCGCCAAACCGTGCGTTTCCAGAACTTCCTTGATCTCGGTCAATGACTTCTTGCCAAGGTTTGGCGTGCGCAGCAGCTCGACTTCAGTGCGCTGCACCAAATCGCCGATATAGTTGATATTCTCAGCCTTTAGACAATTAGCTGAACGAACTGTCAACTCGAGTTCGTCGACGGGCCGTAATAGAATTGGATCGACCTGAATTTCAGCACGCCCATAGCCAATATCATCTTCGCCCTGAAGATCGACAAAGACGTCGAGCTGATTCTTGAGAATACTACCGGCACGCCGAATTGCTTCCTCGGCGTCAATAGTACCGTTGGTTTCGATATCAACGATCAACTTGTCAAGATTAGTACGTTGTTCGACACGCGCACTCTCAACGTTGTATGTGACACGTCGGATAGGCGTAAAGGACGCGTCCAGCTGAAGACGGCCGATAGGTCGACTCTGCTCCTCGAACGTGGGCGTTTGGCTCGCCGGTCGATAACCGCGACCGCGCACCACTTTCAAATAGGCACGCAATTCTCCTGCTTTAGTGAGATTGGCGATGACTAAATCGGGGTTTACAATTTCAATATCGTGATCGCATACGATATCTCCAGCGGTTACTGGTCCAGGGCCCGCTTTGGAAAGCGTTAACTCAGCCTCGTCTCGCGAATGCATCTTGATCGCGACCGACTTGAGGTTGAGTAAGACTTCGACAACGTCTTCCTGAACACCTTCGATGCTGGTGTATTCGTGCAATACGCCTTCAATTTCTGCCTCAACAATGGCAGAGCCCGGCATTGACGACAATAAAACCCGGCGCAGCGCATTGCCAAGCGTGTGACCGAATCCACGCTCGAAAGGTTCAACCGTGACGCGGGCTCTATTACCGCCCAGTGGCTGCACCTTCACGGCCTTCGGCTTCAAGAATTCGGTAGCTGATTCCTGCATTAGAAATGTTCCTCGCATTACTTCGAGTAGAGCTCGACGACCAGATTCTCATTGATATCCGGAAGTATTTCGTCTCTTTCGGGAAGAGCCTTTAACAAGCCCTCCATCTTTTTATCGTCCACTTCGACCCAGTCGGGAAATCCGACTTGGCCCGCAATGTTCAAGGCAGATTGAATACGCGTTTGAGCCTTTGCGCGCTCACGCACTGCAATCTTGTCGCCAGCTTTTAACTGATAGGATGGAATGTTGACGATACTGTCGTTGACGACAATTCCGCGATGACCAACCAATTGGCGCGCTTCCGCTCGCGTGGAAGCAAAGCCCATACGGTAGACGACGTTATCTAGTCTGGCTTCGAGCATGCGAATTAGGTTTTCGCCGGTCGAACCTTTGACCTGGGACGCCTTCTTATAATAATTGCGAAACTGTCGCTCGAGCACGCCGTACATTCGACGTAACTTCTGCTTTTCTCGCAACTGCAATCCATAGTCGGACAAACGCGCTCGGCGTTGGCCTGGACCGCCTGGTGGAACTTCAAACTTGCATTTCGACTCAAGCGGTCTTACACCGCTCTTTAGAAATAAATCCGTGCCCTCACGGCGGGCAAGCTTGCATGTCGGACCTAGATATCTCGCCATAATTGCTTCCGCTTAAACGCGTCGTTTTTTGGGTGGTCTGCACCCGTTGTGTGGAATGGGGGTTACGTCATCTATCTGAGTAATTCGGAATCCTGCGGCATTCAGTGCGCGCACGGCAGACTCGCGCCCCGGACCCGGACCCTTAACTCTTACTTCCATGTTCTTCACGCCGTAATCTTTTGCGGTGTTACCAGCGCGTTCCGCCGCAACCTGAGCAGCGAACGGCGTGCTTTTGCGTGAACCTTTGAAGCCACAACCACCAGCAGTAGCCCAGGAAAGTGTATTTCCTTGCCTGTCGGTAATCGTAATGATCGTATTGTTAAACGACGCATGAACATGTGCAACGGCATCTAATATCTGCCGCTTAATCTTCTTGCGTTGTTTTGTTGCCGGCTGCTTCGCCATGCGGACTCCTGCCTGTTATTTCCTGATTGGCCGTCGAGGGCCTTTGCGGGTTCGTGCATTTGTGCGTGTGCGTTGACCACGCGCTGGTAACCCGCGACGATGACGAATACCTCTATAGCAGCCCAAATCCATGAGCCGCTTAATATTCATCGCTACTTCTCGGCGCAAGTCACCTTCAACCGTGAATCGCGCTACTGCGTCTCGTAAACGAGCAACTTCCGGCTCGCTGAGATCTTTCACTTTGGTAGATGGCTCTATGCCTGCTGCACCGCACACTTCGTAAGCGCGCGTTCGACCGACACCATGGATATGCGTAAGCGCGACCCAAATGTGCTTGTTAACCGGAACATTTATTCCTGCGATACGTGCCATCTTTTTCTATCCTTGACGCTGCTTGTGGCGAGGATCCGTACAGATAACCCGGACAACGCGGTTACGTCGAATAATCTTGCAGTTGCGACAAATTTTTCGAACTGATGCTCTGACTTTCATAATTTGCTCCTAGGCGCTAATTTAGCTGCGCCCTTTACCCCCCTTGAGGTTGGCTTTCTTCATCAGCCCTTCGTATTGATGGCTCATCATGTGCGCTTGCAGCTGCTGCATGAAGTCCATCGACACAACGACGATGATTAATAGTGACGTGCCTCCAAAATAAAATGGCACGTTGAACTGATAGATCATCAGCTCCGGCATCAAACAAACGCCGGTTATATAGAGGGCGCCCCAGAAGGTTAGTCGAGTCAAGACTTTGTCTATGTACTCGGCCGTATGCTGTCCCGGCCGGATTCCGGGTATGAATGCGCCAGAACGCTTCAAGTTATCTGCTGTATCGCGCGAATTAAACACGAGCGAGGTATAGAAAAAGCAGAAGAACATGATTAACGACGCGTAAATCAAAATGTAAATCGGCTGACCAGGGGAAAGGCTAGCGGATATGCCCGTTAACCAATTGTAGGCCTGGCTGGTGCCGACCCAGCTTGCGATGGTTGCCGGAAACAAGATGATGCTCGAAGCAAATATGGGCGGAATAACGCCGGCCATGTTGAGCTTGAATGGCAAATGGCTCGTTTGGCCGGCATACATGCGGCGACCTTGCTGACGCTTTGCATAGTTAACAGTAATGCGGCGCTGTGCACGTTCCATAAATACAACGAAGCCGGTGACGCCCAATACTAGAATCAGCAAGATGAAAGGCATCGCTTGATTCATCGCACCATTGTTAACGAGCTCTAACGTGCCGCCAATTGCTGATGGCAGGCCAGACAATATGCTGGCCAAGATAATCATAGAGATACCGTTGCCGATTCCCCTCTCCGTAATCTGCTCACCGAGCCACATCAAAAACATGGTGCCGGTGACCAGCGTAATGACTGCAGTGACCACGAAATTGGTGCCAGGATTCAGCACGAATTGCTGGCTTTGTAGATACGTCGTCGAGGCGGTTGCCTGAAATGCCGACAGGATGACGGTGCCGTAACGCGTGTATTGGGTGATCTTGCGGCGGCCGGCTTCGCCTTCTTTGCGCAACTGTTTGAGCGGCTCAACAACGTGAGTCGCCATCTGCATAATGATTGATGCCGATATGTAGGGCATGATGCCCAAGGCAAAAATGGAGAGCCGCTCCATTGCGCCGCCGGAGAACATATTCATCATCGATAATATGGTCCCAGACTGATCGCTGAAGAACTGCTCAAGCGCAATTGGATCAATTCCGGGTACCGGTATAAACGTACCGATGCGATATACGATAAGTGCGCCCACCAAAAATAGCAGCCGCTGCCTTACCTCGGTAAAACGCGTTGCGTTTCCGAGCATAGCTGCCGCATTTGGTGATCCCGCGCGTGCCATGACTAATCTATCGACCCCCCGGCCGCCTCGATAATCTTTCGTGCGCCCGGCGTCACGGCAATGCCGACTAGCTTGACGGCAACCGCTAAGGTTCCAGAGGAAATGACTTTTGCTTTCTTTGCCGGCTTTGCAACGATGCCTGCATTCTTAAGGGCATCGAGATCTACAGTCTGCCCTTCGAACTTAGCGAGTTCATGAACCCGCACTTCTGCAGACAACTTACCTTGTCGAGAGACAAATCCAATTTTAGGTAGCCGCCTTTGTATTGGAACTTGACCACCTTCAAAACCGACTTTGTGATAACCACCGGAACGAGCGCGTTGACCTTTGACGCCGCGGCCAGACGTCTTGCCTTGGCCCGCAGAGTGTCCACGGCCCAAACGCTTACCTGCTGGTTTGGCGCCCTTGCCTGGCTTCAATGTGTTCAATCGCATGGTCTACTGCTCCTCGATCTGCAGCATGTACGACACTTTATTGATCATGCCGCGATTCTGTGGCGTATCGATGACTTCCACAGTTTGGTGCATCCGGCGCAATCCCAATCCGAACAAACATTCGGCATGCCCTGGCGTGCGGCCATATCGGCTCTTGACCAAGGTGAGTTTGATTTTTTTATCTTTGCCTGCCATATCTGCCACCGTTACGCCAAGATTTCCTCAACGGATTTGCCACGCTTCGCAGCGATCTGCTGCGGGGAGTGCATGTGAATCAGCGCGTTAAAGGTAGCTCGCACAACATTAATTGGATTGCGTGAGCCATAGCTTTTTGCCAAGACATTACGTACGCCAGCGCACTCGAATACTGCACGCATCGCGCCTCCGGCAATAATTCCCGTACCTTCGGATGCCGGTTGCATGAAAACTCGCGTAGCGCCGTGCCGTCCTTGCATGCTGTACTGCAAGGTTTCCTTTTTGAGATTTATTCTCTGCAAATTCTTGCGCGCGCTTTGCATGGCCTTTTGAATTGCCAGCGGTAACTCTCGCGCTTTGCCGTATCCAAAACCGACACGTCCGTTGCCATCGCCGACAACCGTCAATGCGGTGAAGCCAAATTGCCGGCCACCCTTCACAACTTTGGCGACTCGGTTTACTGCTACGAGCTTTTCTTGAAGTTCTTCAGTATTTGCCATCGAATTTTCTTTACTAGAATTGCAAACCGGCTTCGCGCGCGGCATCTGCTAATGCTTGCACTCGACCGTGATACTTGAATCCGGAACGGTCAAATGCGACTTTTTCCACACCGGCTGCTTTCGCTCTTTCTGCGAGCAATGTTCCAACGGCAGCCGCTGCTTCACGGTTACCTGTACTTTTCAAAGTGCTGCGCAGATCTTTGAGCACGGTTGAGGCACTCGCCACGACTGTACTGGAGTCAGGGCTAATCACCTGCGCATATATATGTCTTGGCGTGCGGTGCACAGATAGCCTGTGCGTGCCCTTTAGCGCGATTTTTGCTCGCGCTTTTTTTGCCCGTCGTTGTCGTCTTGTTTTCTTATCCATCGTCGGACCTACTTCTTCTTCGCTTCCTTCATGACGATACGCTCGCCGGAATACCGCACACCTTTGCCTTTATAGGGCTCTGGCGGTCGATACCGACGCAACTCTGCCGCCACCTGACCGACTGCCTGCCGATCTATGCCTTTGACCAGTAGTTCGGTCTGACTGGGCGACTCGACGGTAATGCCGTCGGGCACTGCGTAAACCACAGGGTGGGAAAACCCAAGTGATAGATTCACCTTCTGACCCTGTGCTTGAGCTCGATAGCCAACACCAACGAGCTCCAACTTTTTTTCAAATCCCTGGCTTACACCGGTGATCATGTTGCTCAGCAACGAGCGCGTTGTGCCAGCCATTGCGTTTGCGAATTTACTGCCGGAACGTGCTGCAACGGTTAACATATTACCGTCTTCCTTAACATCGACCTCAGAATGCACCGCAAGCGATAAGCTGCCCTTGGGGCCTTTGATCGTGACTGAACCACCATCAAGCTTCGCGCTGACGTCTTTGACGAGTTCGACTGGCTGTTTCGCTATCCTGGACATCGTAAATTCCGATCTAAATTATGAAACGAAGCACAAAACTTCGCCGCCGTGCCCCGCGAGGCGCGCTTCTCGATCGCTCATAACACCGTTGGAAGTCGACACGATTGCAACGCCCAGACCACCCTGGACTTTTGGCAACTCGCCGGCCGCCTTATAAACGCGCAGTCCCGGGCGGCTAACTCGATCAATTCGCTCGATAACGGGCTCGTTCTTAAAGTACTTAAGAACGACTGACATTGTCTTTTTCACACCGTCTTCGGTCGTGGATACTGACTCAACGTACCCCTCATCAATTAGCACCTTCGCTACTGCCAACTTAATTTTCGATGCGGGCATATCGACCGCAACCTTGCGGGCGCGCTGGCCGTTGCGAATCCGGGTCAACATATCTGCTATGGGATCATTCATGCTCATGAGTGCTACGCCCTGCTTACCAACTGGCCTTCGAAAGTCCTGGAATCTCGCCGCGCATCGTGGC
>JAHEEO010000253.1 GCA_024640665.1 Rhodospirillales bacterium
GCTACTGAGCGCCCGTGTGGGTGGGCAAAGCGCAAAGCCCTATCAGCCCGATGGAATTTGGAATCCAACTAATAGTTTCTATACATATCCAGACGCTGACAGCATGCCTGCAGATGAGCACCATCGCCGCACGCTGTACACGTTTGTGAAGAGAAATGCGTTGCACCCGACACTCACTGTTTTCGACTTTACAAATCGAACGGAGAGCAGGGCACGCAGACGAAGTTCCAACACTCCATTACAAGCGCTGACGCTGATGAACGATCCCCAATATGTGGAAGCCTATCGTGCACTGGCCAGCAAGACTCTGCGTGCTGCGGAAGCCTTGGACGAACAGTTGGGGCTGCTATATCGAATGGCGACCCGCGCGACGCCATCGCCCAGTCACATCGATGTGCTGCGTGAGTTTTACGAGACTGAGCGGGCCGCTTATGCGGGGAATCCATCCAAGACGAACAATCTGTTGCAGGTAGGCGTGACCGATCCGGACTCGAGCCTCGATCCGATAAGTCTTGCCGCAATGACACAAGTTGCCGGGTTGGTAATGAATTCACCTGACGCCTATATGGTTCGATAAGGAGACGAAGATGAGTAACGAAACTCCCATCGATCTGGCTAAGCGCGCGTTCATGCTGCGTGCCGGTGTTGGCCTTGGCGCGCTGTCACTGTCGCAACTTGCCGGGCAATCGGCACTGAGCCAACAGACAGCGGCCCGCGCCAATCCGGGCATACTGGGTGACGGTCATTTTCCGGCACGCGCAAAGCGAGTTATTTGCTTGCATATGCTGGGCGCCATCTCGCACGTTGATACGTTCGACTACAAGCCAACCCTGCAGAGAATGCACGGCGAAGACCTGCCGGACTCGGTTAGAAACACGCAACGTATCTCTACGATGTCAAACGGGCAGTCAGCTTTTCCCATTGTCGGTCCGCTCGGCGAGTTTCAACAGCACGGCGATAGCGGAGCCTGGGTGAGTAGTTTGTTGCCATACACCAGTCAAATTGCCGACGATCTCTGCTTCGTCAAATCGATGCATACGGAACACGTCAATCACGATCCTGCGTCGAAATTCCTGCATTCTGGCTTTCAGTTGGCGGGACGTCCGTCTGCCGGCGCCTGGGTGAACTATGCGCTGGGTTCGGACAATGAAGATTTGCCGAGCTATGTCGTTATGAACGCTGGAAATGCGGGTGGTGTGCCCCAGGATTCGGCAATTTGGGGGGCGGGTTTCTTGCCTTCACATCATCAAGGTGTGCAGTTTCGTGCGGCGGATGATCCTGTTTTGTATGTGAATAATCCCGCTGGCATCGATCGCTCAGATCGTCGCGCGATGCTCGATGCATTGATGCGCTTGTCGGGGCTGCAGCACGAATCTTCAGGTGATCCAGAGATTCTGTCGCGCCTCAGTCAATATGAAATGGCTTATCGCATGCAAGAGTCGGTGCCAGAGGTGGCCGATATTTCGGACGAGCCCGAGTATATTTTGGATATGTACGGGCCTGATGTGCGCCGGCCCGGCACATTTGCGCGTAATTGCTTAATCGCCCGGCGTCTGGCTGAGAAAGGCGTAAAGTTCACAACGCTATTTGGCCTGGGTTGGGATCATCATTTGGCCATTCGTTCAGCATTGCCCACACGCTGTGCGGAAATCGATCAGCCAAGCGCGGCCCTGGTCACTGACCTTAAACAACGCGGGTTGCTTGACGACACGCTCGTCATGTTTGGCAGCGAGTTTGGCCGTACACCGTTTGCGCAAGGTGACATTGATAGTCCGCTAATGGGTCGGGATCACCACGGCGGCTGTTTCACGTGGTGGTTTGCGGGCGGAGGCACAAAGGCTGGATACACGCATGGGGAGACCGATGAATGGAGCTATAATATCGTTCGCGACCCCGTGCATATTCATGATCTCAACGCGACGCTGATGCACATTCTCGGCATCGATCACGAAAGACTGACGTTTAGGTTTCAAGGGCGTGACTATCGCCTGACCGACGTGCATGGCAAAGTCGTTCATGAGATATTGAGTTAGTTTTTAGTACGCACGGCCTTGCCAGCTTTGGCGGAATCTGCAATTGGCATGTGAAGGGCAGCTATGGCAGAAGAATATGATGTGGTGACGATCGGCTCCGGTCACAACGGGCTCATCGCAGCGGCCTATATGGCTGCTGCAGGTCAGAAAGTACTGGTGTTGGAGCGCAACGGCTGGTTTGGCGGGGGCGTCGTGACCCGCGAATTGACGGTGCCCGGGTTTCGTCATGACCAGCATTCGATGGCCCACATTTTTATTCAAGCAAACCCGGTGCTCAAGAATGATGAACTTGGGCTGAAGTCTAAATATGGGCTCGAATATATCTTGCCTGAATTGCCGATGATGTCGGTATTCGAGGATGGTAAATCGCTGGGCCTATACCGCGATCGCGAACGCACTTATGCCGAGATCGCCAAGTTTTCAAAACAAGACGCAGAAACATATCGATGGTTGGCGGATAAGGCTGCGTCGTATCTGCCAATGATTGTCGCTTCTCTATATACGACGCCAACACCATTGGGTGCGACTTACGCGTTAATGGACCAAAGCCGAGAAGGCCGCGAAATGTGGCGCTATATGCAAATGAGTTCTCACGATTTGCTCTGCAGCTTGTTCGAGAATGATCGAGTGCGAATGCACTTCGCGCGGGTAGCCGGCGAAAATCTCGTGTCTCCGGACGAAAAGGCAACGGGCATGGGTGTGTTCGTGTTTATCGGTTTTCTCGAAGCCTATGGCTTCGGCGTGGCTGTCGGCGGTTCTGGCAGGCTTACGGATACCCTGATCGCCCACATTCACGATCACGGTGGTGAGGTTCTCGCAGATACGGACGTCGCTCGAGTAAAGGTCACCAATGGTCGCGCCAGCGGCGTTGAAACCACCGATGGCCGTATTTTTAACGCAAACAATGGCGTCATTGCTGCCATTCATCCGCATGATCTGGGCGCAATGGTCGACGGAGTTCCAGCTGAAGTGACCGGCGATGCCGAGGCAACCCAAATCTCGGAGATTGGCTGCATTACTGTGCACGCAGCTCTGAAGCATCCGCTGAAGTTTCTAGCCGGCGATCACGTTCGTGCCGTAATGATCGAATTACTGCCTAACGAATACGATACGATCCGCAAGTCGTTTGACGATCTGCGCTACGGTGAGCTTTCCCGTTATCCGTTGGTTGGCTTGGGCTCGTTGACCATGTTCGACTCATCTCGTGTCCCAGAAGGAAATGCAACGATGCATGCTTGGGACTACGTTCCTTACGATCGTGCAGATGGGAAGTCATGGGACGATGTGAAACACGAGTACGTCGCGCGCATGCTCAGTCATATGAAGAAATTCATTGCGAATGTCGACGACGACAATATCATCGCTTATCACTCAGATAGTCCTGTGGACATGGAACGTACGTCATCCAGTTTTAGGCGCGGCGACTTACATGGAATTGCTTCGACAACTTACCAATATGGAGCGCATCGTCCGACGCCGGATCTTGGGCAAAACGTTGTTCCCGGCTGTGAGCGCTTGTATCTAGTGGGGCCGTTTCAGCATCCTGGCGGGGGCGTTTTTGGTGCCGGCAGGGCTGCGGCCGTGCGCGCCTGCGATGATCTCGGCATCGATTTCGAAAAGATCGGTTCTCGGCAATGATGCGACTTTACTCAAATGACAAAACCGTCTTGATGGAAGTCAGCGCGATCGAGCGCGACGGTAATGAGCTGCTGGTCAGGGGAAAAGTATTCGGCACGATGCCAATGACGGCACGCCTGAATCCGCAGGAATGCCGATCTGGTTTGAAGTTGTTGAATTTTCGGCTAATGTGGTTTTTGCTGACATTGCCGTTTCGAAGAGCCTGACGTTTGCGTACCCCATGTCAGAAATGCCCGTAACGTTTATTTAGAAGCAAATTTTCATAACCCGCATCGTTCGATGTCAGTCATTCAAGGGAGTCATGCTGAGTATGCAGAACCTCAAAGCAAGTGTTGAAAAACGTGAATTCGTCATCACAGCAGAGATCGTGCCGCCGCTGTCCGCAGCACCGGACAAACTGTTGGAAGAAGCAAAGACACTTGGTCCTAAAGTTACGGCAATCAATGTAACCGACGCAGCCGCCGGACGAACCAGTATGAGCAGTTTTGCCGCAGCAGCGATACTTGCCGCCAATAATTACGAACCTATTCTCCAGGTAACGTGTCGTGATCGAAATCGCATTGCGCTTGCCGGCGATCTTATC
>JAHEEO010000001.1:0-23654 GCA_024640665.1 Rhodospirillales bacterium
AGCCCGAGCCTCGTTATAAGCCCATGTACTGGCCAGCGGTTTCGCAACTACCGCAACTGGCGCATCGAAAACTACAGCGCGATTGCAGACTACGCGCAGAGACGCTACGGCGCACAGGTATTTTTGACCGGCGGAAATTCTGACATCGAACGACAGTATGCTGATGCGATCGTCGCCGGCACAAAGTCTTCGCCCATTGACTTGATCGGCAAGACTTCGCTGAAGGAACTCGTTGCAATTCTGCGCAGGGCCAGCGTAGTGCTATGCCCAGACTCGGGTCCGGCGCATATGGCCACCGCCGTTGGGACGCCGGTAGTTGGGCTTTATGCCACTTCGAACCGGTTTCGCACAGGCCCCTACTTCAGCCAGGACCTGGTCGTGGATAAGTATCCCGAAGCCGTGCAAAGCGAATTCGGCAAGCCCGTGGACACGCTGCGCTGGGGTCAGCGCGTGCGTAACCCGGAAGCGATGGATCTGATTAAAGTGGCCGATGTTATTGAAAAACTCGATTTAGCCTTTCTGCGACGCGGCATTACGCCCGTTGTTGGTTCATAATTGATGTTATGGAAGACAACTATGAACTGAGAGACTTTGGTCACGCTGGCAGTGACGAGATTCAAGACGCGCTTGAACACTCTCAAATCGTGTATTTCTCGCACAGTCCGGTCGAGCTGCCCTCTGCAGAGGAGCTCGAGCTGTTGCGCAGTGGTTTACCACAGTCATTGCGAGCGAAGAATATTAGTTATCACCCTGAATCCGATTCAGTGCCGCGATTCGATGCGCCGGAAGAATTAAAGTCGCGAGTGGAAGGAATTCTAAGACAACATGGTCAGCGCGTAGAGCATTATCTGCGCGAGGTGCTGCCGGCGTTCGTCCCAGACTGGATCTTGGGCACAACCAGTTTTCGGTCAATGGAAGAACAAGGCCGTGATCTCAAGCCGCGTTCGAGCAATGAACGCGTTCACATTGATGCCGGCGCCTATGGCGCAACCAACGGCGCCAGAATCCTGCGTTTTTTTGTCAACGTCCATCCACAGCGGGAACGGGTGTGGGGCACCAAGGGCAGCTTCAATGACGTCATGCAAAACTACACGGAGCTTTGGACCGCAGCTCACAAAGGCAAAGATCGCGTTCGCTTGGAGAAAACCCTCGCCGACAGGTTTTTTAGCGGCGCTGTAAGCACTTTGAGCAAAGCCTATCCAATCGCCCAAGTAATCGACTCGAGTCCATATGACCGCGCGATGCGACGCATCCACAATCGCATGAAAGAGAGCGAAGCGTTTCGCAGTAATGACAGCGATTACCGAGAGATTCATTTTCCACCGATGTCGGCGTGGATGGTCTTTACCGATGGCATTAGTCACTCGGTCTTGACGGGTCAATACGCGTTCGTTACCACGGCCTTGGTACCTTTGCAGAACTGCCGCATTCCAGAATTAGCGCCCTACAATGTATTAGAAACCCATCATCAAACTTAGCAATCGACACACACCAGCGTGCCGTATCCGAACCAAATGCATCGAGAACACTTTAATATGGGAATTACCGAGACTTTAGCTGCTTACGTCGTTGATTGTGAACCGAAAGAAATCCCGGACACAATCTATGCTGAGGCCACGCGCGCGTTAGTCAACTACATGGGCTGCGCAATCGGCGGTGCTGCAGAACCGGCATTGAATACGGCCCTGGAAGTGCTGTTGCCATTCTCGGGAAGTCCCGACGCACGCATACTGGGCCGTGCGGAACGCAGCGACCCGCTGTATGCCTCCCTATTCAACGGCATCGGATCGCATGTGCACGAGTATGACGACACATTGCCTAAAAACTACATTCACCCCAGCATTCCGGTTGCCTCTGCTTTGTTCGCCTATGCCAGCGCGCAATCTGGCACTGGGAATGCAGTTGCAGGCCGAGAGTTTGTGCAAGCGTTTATCCTCGGTTTTGAGATCGAATCGCGAATCGGTAATGCAGTTTACCCCGCGCACTACGAGGCTGGATGGCATATCACTTCCACAACCGGCGTTTTTGGCGCTGCGGTAGCCATTGGAAAACTGCTAAAGCTCAACACCGAACAAATGATCTGGGCTTTCGGCCTGGCCGCCACGCAAGCGGCGGGAATTCGTGAAATGTTTGGCTCAATGGCCAAATCTTTTCAGCCCGGACGGGCGGCTCAAAATGGTTATACGGCCGCACTCCTCGCACAAAAGAACTTCACAGCAGGAGAGCAAGCACTTGAAAGTCCGCGTGGCTTCGCAGCCGTTACCGCGACCAAATACGATCTCGACAAAGCTGCCGCGCAACTCGGAGAACATTTTGAATTGCAGGACAACGCCTATAAGCCATACGCCTGCGGCCTGGTCGTTCATCCGACGATAGATGCTTGCAGTCAAATTCGAGCGAAGCACGCACTCGATCCAGCAACAATCGAATCCATCGAATTGCGCGTGGCGCCTTTAGTGCTCGATCTATGCAACAAGAAAGATCTGCGCCGGGCGTTGCAATCGAAATACTCCATTTATCACGCTGCGGCGATAGGCTTGGCGCGAGGTAAAGGAGGGCTTCGAGAGTTTACCGATGAAGCTGTCGCCGATCCTGTTCTGGCGCGGCTTCGATCAATCACCACTGCCGTCGGCGACGAGGCCGTGACCGAAGACCAGGTCGATGTGACGATCAAGCACGGTTCTGGAGAGACCGTGCACTTTTTTCTCGAGGCATCACTTGGAAATATCGACAGGCCGCTCAGCAATTCTCAGCTGGACGAAAAATTCGTAGATCAGGCCACGCTGGTCCTTCCCAAAGCGCAGGTCGACGCCTTGCTTGAAGCGACATGGTCGATCGGTTCGCAACGAGATGTCGGCTCCGTTGTAGAGCTAGCCGCACTTCAAGCGGGCAATTGACGGATCAGTCATGGCAACGAAAAAATCAATATTGGGAAGACTTGCACGGCTGCTGTATTTGGGCACAGCGGCCATAGCGCTATCCGCTTGCAGCCAAACCCCGGCGGGCAATACTGTTCGCATTCCTCTGGGTGCCGGCGGCGTTGGTTTTTTGCCGCTGCAGATGATGCGCGAATTCCGACTCATCGAGAAGCACGCTCAGGCGGCTGGAGTAGCCGATATTCAAGTTCAGTGGATAGAGCTTGGCGGGCCAGCCGTGATGAACGACGCATTGCTGTCGGGCTCAGTTGATTTCATAGCGGCCGGACCACCCGCTTTTCTAACCTTATGGGACCGAACCCAGGGCGCTGCGGATGTAAAAGGCGTTGCGGCTATCGCGGCCTTACCCATGTATCTCAACACTACGGCCGCACACTTAAATCGGCTGGAGGATTTGCGCGAGTCGGATCGCATTGCCGTCACGGCAATCAAAGTATCCATTCCCGCTTTGGTGATGCAGATGTATGCACTCGACCAATATGGCATGGATGCCGTGGAGCGATTTGACCCCTTCACCGTTACCATGACACATCCCGATGGTGTCGTCGCAATGCTATCGGGCTCCACTGAAGTGAATAGCCATTTCACGTCGCCGCCCTTTCACCAGCGAGAAACTGCAAAGCCGGGCATTCGCACGATAATGAGCACTGACGATGTGCTTGGCGGGCCGACGACGTTCACGATGCTTTCAACCACATCTGCATTTCATGACGGCAATCCCGCCGTCTATGGCGCCGTGCTGGCCGCGTTAACCGAAGCGCAAGCGATGATTGGCGAAGATCCGGACAGCGCTGCTGGCGTCCTCGTCCGCGCTGGACAAGGCGGCGGATTCACGGCAGCAGAAATTGCTGAGGTGCTGAGAGATCCAGACATAGACTTTTCTCGCGTACCGAAAAATACGATGCGTTATGCCAGGTTCATGCACGAAGTCGGATCAATCCGCAACGAACCGGCCGATTGGCGCGACTTGTTCTTCCCCGAGATTCACGACGCCGCAGGCAACTAAACCTTCCTATGAACAGCTGGGTTAGCCGATAGCGAATGACGAGTAACGATCCTACCTTGTCGGTCAATGGCGTAACGCTGCAATATCGTAGCGATGACACCATCGTAACCGCTACATATAGAGTGAGTTTCGAAGTTATTCAAAGCGACCGCTTTGTAATTCTTGGGCCTTCCGGCTGCGGCAAGTCAACACTGCTGAAAGCGATAGGTGGTTATATAAAGCCAGTCGAAGGACGAATCGCGCTCAATGGCAAGACTGTAGATAGGCCGGGACCGGATCGTGCTTTCGTGTTTCAGGAATTTGATCAGTTATTGCCTTGGAAGACGGTCATCGAAAATGTCGTATTTGCACTAACGACTGGAGGCAAGTTGAATCGCTCGCAGGCGCATGAGAGAGCCCGGCACTACATCGACAAGGTGAATCTCAGCAAATTCGTCGATGCCTATCCACACACCTTGTCCGGCGGAATGAAGCAACGTGTAGCGATAGCGCGCGCCATGGCAACCGAACCCGACATTCTCCTAATGGACGAGCCATTTGCAGCACTCGATGCCCTTACAAGGCAACAGATGCAAGACGAACTACTGAAACTCTGGTCCGATACACAATTTACAGTGGTATTCGTAACGCACTCTATCTCGGAAGCAATTCGTATCGGCAGCAGAATTCTTCTATTGAGTGCGCATCCTGGCCAGGTGAAAGCCGAGATAAATTGCAATGGGACAGATTCGGTCGATGCGAACGGCCTGCGGCTCAGCGATAAAATCCATCAGACCTTGTTCGACAAGCAAGCCACATAGATAGGCGAAAGAAGTGAGTGACACAGCAAACCCGCAAATCAATCAGCGTCCTGAAATCTATAACGAGGTGCTCGGCGACGTTAGTGACGTAAAACACTCACCACAGTCATACTTACAGCGCGTTTATGCCGTATCCGGCATCCGCAAGTTCATGATTTTACTATTGCTCGGGTTGGCCTGGGAAATCTATGCGCGCGTGTTGGATAACTCGCTCGTATTTCCAACCCTCTCAGCAACGCTGGCGGCGCTCTTTGCAAGCGTTACATCCGGCGAATTACCAGGTGCTGCGCTCACGACAATTAGCCTGCTGCTGAAGGGTTATGCACTTGGTATCACAATCGCTGCATTGCTGACCACATTTGCCAGCGTGACGCGAATAGGCGCTGACCTGCTGCAGACGCTCACTGCCATGTTCAACCCTTTACCGTCGATTGCGATGCTGCCATTAGCTATGGTGTGGTTTGGGCTGGGTAACGCCAGCATCATCTTCGTGCTCGTACATGCTGTGCTATGGGCGGTGGCACTCAATACCTTCAGTGGCTTTCGCTCTGTCAGCCCGACACTACGCCTGGTTGGCCAAAACTACGGACTGGGCGGCATTCAGTACATCTTGAGAATTCTGATACCTGCTGCGTTCGCCAGCATTTTAACTGGCCTCAAAGTTGGCTGGGCATTTGCTTGGCGTACGCTGATTGCCGCGGAACTTATTTTTGGCGTGAGTTCAGGCTCCGGCGGACTCGGCTGGTTTATTTTCGAAAAGAAAAACGAACTGCTGATACCCGATGTATTCGCCGGCTTGTTGACCGTTATCTTGCTCGGACTGCTGATCGAAAACCTGGTGTTTCGTTCCATCGAAGATCGAACGGTGCGGCGCTGGGGCATGCAGCAGTAAACGGACTCGCGGACGGGTTCCCGCCAGCAGTTCGAATCTGCGGCTGGACTTCTCAACCTGAGCGTTGCTGGCTGTCTGCAATCGGTCTGACTAGATCAAGGCGTGCGTAGTGATCATTATCATTAACATCGCTGCCACAAAAGCCACTTCAATAACGACAGCCTGCAGCGACTTGCGAGCGAACAGACCGCCCGCAGCCAACAAAAAGGCAATGGTCAGCCCCACGAGTATCGTTGTAGCCAGCGCGGCCCGCGCGGCAAACAATCCCACCAGCCATGCAAGCAAAAAAGTACCGATAAACTGCATGAGCATGGGCAAGGCAGCACTGTCGTTATCGTCAGCTGAAACGCCAATGCCTTCGAGCCAAGGCTTCTGAAAAAGAACGGGGGAATACCAAATTGCCCCTAAACCGAATGACACGATGGTGGCTACCGCCACGGCGATCCAATTAACTCCTAACGATAATTCACCCATGTCGCACCTCTATTCTTACTTTTATTAAACGAGGAAATATGCACAATCGGAAATGCCAGTCTAGCATGTGGACCGCCTTGCTTTGGGGCGCATGCAAGTCATCTATACTCCTTGCTGTAGCGAACTTCGGGGCAATTAAATGAGAGCTTTTCGATTCGGGGCTTTATCACTCGCCGCATTAGCTTGCAGCGCCGGTCTCGCGGGTTGCAGCGACGATCAAACCGCGCTCATCGAGTCACTCAGCGCACGCCTGCAGCATGTTGAAGACATCAATGCGATTCAGAAAGTGCAATCCAAGTATGGTCACCTGTTGTTTACGCAGCGCTATGAGCGAATTTTTGCAGAGACGTTCGCCCAGCAGCGAGACGACGTCTCTGTGGAGTTTTCCGACAGTGGTGTCTACCGAGGGGCGGATAGTGTCCGCGCCCTGTACGAAGCCTTCGCGGCAACGCGCGCGATACCCGGCTTCTTCATCCTGCACATGACAGTCAATCCGTACATAGAAGTGGCGGCCGACGGCCAGAGCGCTCGCAGTCATTGGTTATCGCCTGGTGCAACCGGCAGCAATACATCTGCGGGTTGGGTCTGGGGCCCTTATTACATCGACTACATCAACGAAGGCGGCGAATGGCGCATTCTGCACTCAAACCTAGCACCGACGTTTCGTACGTCATTTGATACCAGCTGGGCAGAGGCAACCGATAATGGAACAGTACGTGGCGTTATTGGCGTTGAACCAGATGCGCCCTCAACGCTCTATCAACCCTACTTCGAGATGAAGCAATTGCCCGATCTGTTCAGAAACAATCCAGAATTGCCAGAACCCTATTGACGCAGGTAACTGGGCGAAAAGCGCGGCAATGATCTCGAGGTTATCGCCCTCTTCGATGATACCCGGCCGCCATCCGCGCCGATAAACGTTGTTGCGGCTATGGCCCTCGAATTCGATATCGCGAACGCTGCAGGCAGCTGATCAAACGCCAACTAAACCAAAAACTGCTGCTCGGGCCAGCAAAAACGCGGGGCATTTCATTGCGTGGCAGACGGGCTATGCCCTACAATTCATAGACTTAAGTCACCTAGTCGACTGTGGGCTGTTATGTTTATCACCAAAAGACACTTGGACAGACGCACATTCTTAAGGGGTGCCGGCGCTACGCTTGCCCTGCCGCTCCTTGATGCGATGATTCCAGCATTTGCAGCAAACGCCCCAAGCACAACAAGACTTGGATTCGTCTATGTGCCTCACGGCGCAATCATGACTGAGTGGACCCCAGATTCGGTAGGCAACGGGTTCGAATTCAAACCGACGCTGCAATCATTGGAACCGTATCGCCAACGCCTAAACATCATCAGCGGGTTACACCATCGAGCCGCGGACTCAACCGCCGTGCATTCATTGAGTCCAACCACGTGGCTCAGTGGCGTCCGGCCGAAGCCGACCCAGGGCGTCGATGCTTTCGCCGGTATCACCGCCGATCAAATCGCGGCAGAACACATCGGCCAAGAAACGATGCTGCCTTCGATCGAATTGGCAACGGAAGATCACTCTGGCCTGATCGGCGCATGCGACCGAGATTACGGCTGCATCTATATGAATACGCTGTCATGGCGCACTGAAACCAGCCCAATGCCAATGGAGATAAACCCGCGTAAGACCTTCGAACGCATGTTCGGACAAGGCGGCAGCGTCGAGCAACGTATTGCCAGGCAGAAAGAAGACCTGAGCATTCTGGATGCATTGAGCACGCAGGCGCATGGCCTGCAGCGCCAGCTCGGAAATCGCGACCGCGCGACACTCGAGCAGTATCTCGAAGGCATTCGCGAAATAGAGCGGCGCTTACAACTCGCTGAAACGCAAATCGCCAGCAATCCCGACCTCGACATCCCCGAAGCGCCGGCCGGCATTCCGTTTGCGTATGAGGAACATGTCAATACGCTGTTTGACCTGATGGCGCTTGCCTACCAGGCCGATATCACACGGGTCTTTACGTTTATGATGGCCCGCGAAGTCAGTAATCGGACTTACCCCCAAGTCGGCGTTACCGAGGGACATCACGCGACATCGCATCACCAGAATCGCGCCGACAAGATGGCCAACTGCGCCAAAATTCAAGGCTACCACGTCGGCTTGTTCAAAGGATTTCTCGACCGGCTCGATGCGATTCCAGACGGCGACGGCAGCGTGCTGGACAATACGCTGCTCTTATACGGCAGCAACATGAGCAACAGTAATGCCCACGATCACTTCCCTCTGCCCAATGTGCTGGTAGGCGGTGCGCGCGGCCGTATGCAAGGCGGTCAACATGTTAAGGAAGTGGACCACACACCGATGACCAATTTATTACTGAGCATGCTGCATAAAGCAGACGTACCCATTGAACAGCTCGGCGATAGCACCGGCGTCATTTCAAACATCTAACCGCTCATTGAAGCCCTGATGCGCAGAACCCTACTTCTCGGCCTACTCACCGCGAGTGTCACATGTCTGCAGGCGCAAGCAACACCCGAACAGCTTCTGCAGGCGGCAAGAACTGGCAACCGTGGCGCTGCAATCGCGCTAATTCGCGAAAACACCGACGTCACGGCCACTTCTGCAGATGGCACAACCGCACTGCACTGGGCCGTATTGCACAACGACATCGACTTAGTGCAAGCATTGCTCGCATCAGGAGCGGACGCTACCGCCACGAATCGATACGGCATTTCACCTTTGTATTTGGCAGCGCAAAACGGCAGCGCAGCAACGATCGAGTTGCTGCTCGATGCGGGGGGCAGCGCCAACGAAGTCGGCACGCAGGGTGAAACTGTGTTGATGACCGTAGCCCGCACGGGTGCGGTAGATGCCGCCAAACTGCTGCTCGAACGCGGAGCAGCCGTAGACGCCAGAGAAACCTGGCATGGTCAAACGGCCCTCATGTGGGCCGCTGGAGACGGTCATGCGGCCATGATTGAGCTGCTGACGGAACACGGTGCAGACCCTAATACGCTGTCTGCTATCGAAGAGTGGGAGCGGCAGAGGACCGCCGAGCCTCGCGACAAGTGGCTGCCGCCAGGTGGTATGAGTGCGCTTTTATTTGCGGCGCGAGAAGGCTGCGGGAGCTGCATAACCGCACTGGCCAAAGCCGGTGCAGATGTCGACCAGACAACGCCGGACGGCATCAGCGCCATTACGCTGGCGCTGATCAACGGGCACTACGACGTCGCAGCAGCGCTTGTTGAAGTTGGCACCGATGTAACTCTCATTGACTATACCGGCCGAACAGCACTGTACGCTGCGATCGACTTCAGTACGATGCCAAACTCAAATCGGCCGGCACCGCACGTCATAGAAAACGAGCATTCCGCGCTCGATGTCGCTGCGCTCATAATTCAACGCGGCGCAGACGTAAACGCACAACTGACGCGTCTGCCACCCTATCGGGCGAAGCTTGATCGTGGCAACGACGCGGTACTCGGTGCCGGCACCACGCCGCTGATGCGCGCGGCGAAAGCCGGCGATGTTCCAGCTATAGAGACCTTGCTATCCGCAGGCGCAGACCCATTGCTTCGGACAGCATACTCGGAACGCTCCGGCCGTGGTGGCGTCGACGCGCTGCTGCTTGCCGCCGGCGTCGGCACCACGGAGCAAGATACAACGGGACGGAATAAAACTCAGCAGCAGGCAATCGATGCCATTCGCTTGCTTGTTGCCAACGGCGCAGACATTCACTCGACAGACGGCGCCGGGCACAATGCGCTCCATGGTGCGGCACTGCAAGGTTATGACGATGTCATTCGTTTTCTCGCCAGCGAGGGTGTCGACCTGAAAGCACTCGACGCAAACGGCCGCTCACCGCTGGATACGGCACTTGGCCTTGCCGGTGGTTTTGGCTTCGCAGGCAATGAAGGTGTCGTCCGTGAAGACACCGCTGCACTAATCCGAGAACTACTGCTCAACTCCGACTGAACATAGCTCACTCAACAAGTCGTTCTTCGAGTCAGCCAATAGTCCAGCGAGAAATGACCCGGACCATAAATCTTTATGGCCAGCAACATCACCCCCAAAGTAGATGATCGGCCAATGCTCCCGTTCCAAATTCTGGATTGAAAATAACATGTGCGTAAGACACGACGGTTACGACGTTTACAAACTGTAGCCCGATAGCCGACAGGCGTCCTCAGACCGACCCAAAGCAGGACCGGAAACACTAACTCACCCGCAGTTCCAAGCACTGCCACCCAACATATAGACGCAATCCGAGCGCCAGTAAATTCTGTAAGTAGTTGAGCAGCGTGGCCGGAACTTCGATCAGCCATCGTAGGGCCATAGGGTACATGTCATTTTCCACAATTACAGGCGCGGGTCGCCCTTCAATTCTGACCGCGTTTCGAATGACTTTATTGCAGGAGCAGCACAGGTTGACTCAAAGACCCCATGAAAGCAGAACTTCGGCATGCCAATTATTGCCGCCTAAGGTGAGATTTGTTGGCGAGCTGAAGTAACATGTACTCAGGCGCCGGCATTAGCCGCCGCGAATCGCATAATCGTTGGGGGGGGGCTCGGTGATCAAGAAACGATTCTTGCTGTCGGCAGCGGCAGTCATCGCTACCATAGTGAGCGGCAGCGTAGAACGTATACAAGCTCAGGCAACGACCGATTTGGCCCGTCTGGACGCGCTGGACGCCGAATTATCGGCGCTCGAACAAGCAGCAGAATTGCTCGAAGCAAACAAAGCCGTCAGACGAGTGCAGCGCGCCTACGGCTATTACGTCGATAAGGGGCTCAGTGACGAAGTCGCCGATCTATTCTCGGCCAACGCTACTGCAGAGCTCGGTGGTTTCGGCGTATTTGTTGGAAAAGAACGCGTAGCCGAACTTTATGCAGCACTGCTGGGCGACGGCCTGCGCGCAGGCCAGCTAAACAATCACATGATTCTCCAGGGCGTGGTTCATGTTGACCCGAATGGCACAACCGCCAAAGGCCGCTGGCGCGCGCTCATCCAACTCGGCCAGCATGGCGAGAGCGCGACATGGTCCGAAGGACCCTACGAAAACGAATACATCAAGGAAAATGGCGTCTGGCGGATCAGTAAATTGCATTGGTACATGACTTTGTCGGCACCGTATGCGCCGGGTTGGCACATGCAAGCAGCCCCGTTAGGCGAGCCGCTTGAAACGTTACCACCGGATTTGCCGCCGACTGAAGAATACGAATCCTACCCCGGGGCATACCTGACTCAGTTTCACTACGACAATCCAGTATCCGGTCGAGTGGCAGGAGCACAGCCCGGTGAATAGGACGACACTCTTGATCGCTGCCGCATTTGCCGCGGTAGCCAGCGTCAATGCCTCCGCTCAAGACGATGCGCAAGCGCGCATTGCCGCAGTTCGCGCAAGACTCAACGCTTTGGAAAGTCGCGCCGACCGAGTCAGCGACATTAATGAGATCGAAAATCTACAGCGTAGTTATGGCTACTACTTTGACAAAATGCTGTGGGACCATGTAGCCGATCTGTTTGCTGAAAGCGGCACGATGGAGCGCGGCACGAGTGGCGTATACGTCGGCCAATCACGCATTCGAGAATATCTCCACAGCCTAAGCGGCGGTCGAGAGGGCCCCCTCGAAGGCGTGCTGAACAATCACCTTCAGTTACAGCCGATCATCACGTTAAGCAATGACGGCCGCACCGCACAGGGCCGCTGGCGTGCATGGGTCTTAACTGGCGTAAGCGGTTCAGGCTCTGGCGGCAACTGGGGCGAAGGTCCTTATGAGAACAGCTACGTTAAGGAAGACGGGGTCTGGAAAATTCAATCATTACGCTGGTACGGTAACTACATGGCGCCATACGAAGCCGGCTGGATAAATGTTGATCCAGAAGATTTGGCCGCTCACACCGTCAGTCCAACGCTCGAGCCGGATCGTCCGCCCAGCGCCGACTACGAACCTTATCCAGGCACGTCCGTTATTCCGTTCCACTTCGAAAACCCGGGTCGCGGAAACTAATGGGGATGCCAGCAATGACAAAAACATCAGCTCGATTCATTATGTCGGCGGCCATTGCACTGATGTTGGGCGCCTGCTCTCCAACTGAAGCGCCAGAGACATCTGAGGCCAACAACAACTTTGACGCCAGTGCGGCAATCGCGGAGCTTGAAGCAGCGGTTGCTGCGGCGCGTACGCGATTAGAGCGCTTGCGCGATTTCGATGAACTCGAAAACTTAGCCGGCATGTATGGCTTCTACGTCGACAAGTCGTTGCACGACGATGTCGCAGATATTTTTGCAGACGATGGCATTGTCGAGATACTCGGTCGCGGGGTTTACTACGGAACAGACCGGGTGCGTGAATACATGCATAATTTGGGGCCCCTCGGGCCTCGCGACGGTGCCTTGTTTAATCACATGCACCTGCAACCGGTCATCAACATCTCTGACGACGGCTTACGCGCGCGCTGGCGCTCCAGACTGTTCGTTATGTTTGGCATTCAAAACGTCAATGCACAGTGGGGTGCCGGAGTCTATGAAAACGAACTCGTCAAACAAGACGGCGTTTGGAAATTCGATTACTTGCATGCGTATCAAACCTTCTACACCAATTACGAAGATGGATGGGCGAAGCGCGCTTCAGGCATCTTCGCTCCTTACGACCGGCTGCCGCCCGACGGGCCACAGTCTGTGCCATACGACCCATATCCCGCCGCGTTTGTACCCCCATTTCACTATGTGAATCCGGTGTCTGGACGCGACGAGTACTTCGGTCAACCTCGGCCACCCGCACTGCCCTAGTGGCCGTGCAAGCCGAGACGCGATAGCTTCGTGAGCCGCTATGTAGGAGCAATTGATCAAGGCACGACGAGTAGTCGTTTCATCGTATTTGATGTAACAGGCAGCATCGTTGCGGTTGCACAAAAAGAGCACCAACAACTTTTCCCGCAACCGGGCTGGGTTGAGCATAACCCGGTAGAAATCTGGAAAAACACGCTCGAAGTTATTGGCAACGCACTGCAAACTGCGAACATTACCTCCACCGCACTTGCCGCCGTTGGGATTACCAATCAACGCGAAACAACGGTTGTCTGGGATCGCCACACAGGTGAACCGATACATAACGCCTTAGTATGGCAGGACACCCGTGCCGACGAGGTCGTCAAGACGCTTGCCCGGGATGGCGGAAAGGATCGATTTCGGGCTCAAACCGGCCTGCCCCTCGCCAGTTATTTCAGCGGTTCGAAGCTCCGGTGGTTGCTGGACAACGTTCCCAATGCGCGCGCGCGCGCCATGGCCGGAGACCTGCTGTTTGGCACAATGGATTCTTGGCTGATTTGGAATTTAACCGGCGGAACGAGCGGCGGCTTGCACATCACCGATGTCACGAACGCCAGTCGAACGCAGCTTATGGCGCTGGACTCCCTGGCCTGGTCTTCCGAACTGATGAACGCTTTTGACATACCAGCCCAGCTGCTGCCGAAGATCGTTTCATCCAGCGACAAGCATTGCGTTGCAACCGTTGGCCCGCTGAAGGATGTGACAATAAGCGGTATAGTCGGCGACCAACAGGCGGCGCTCGTCGGACAGACCTGCTTCAAGCGCGGCGAAGCGAAAAACACCTACGGCACAGGGTGTTTCTTGCTGATGAACACCGGAGAGCATCCCGTTGCATCGAAGGCCGGCCTAGCGACTACGGTTGCCTATCGCTTTGGTGACGAACCGGCGCACTATGCACTCGAAGGCTCCATCGCAATTACCGGGTCCCTGATCCAATGGCTCAGAGACAACCTCGGAATCATCGAACAAAGCAAGGATGTAGAAGCGCTGGCGCGCTCCGTAAACGACAACGGCGACGTTTATTTCGTCCCGGCGTTCTCCGGCTTGTACGCACCGCATTGGCGCGATGATGCGCGTGGCGTGGTCGCGGGGCTCACCCGTTTTTCCAATCGCGGTCACATTGCGCGGGCCGCACTTGAAGCAACTGCTTACCAAACGCGCGAAGTCCTCGACGCAATGCAACAAGACTCTGGTGTACCAATTTTGGAGCTGCGCGTAGACGGCGGCATGGTTGCCAACGAGCTGCTGATGCAGTTTCAGGCCGACATACTGGATGCCCCGGTCGTAAGCCCTGCTGTGACCGAAACAACGGCGCTGGGCGCAGCATATGCCGCGGGTTTGGCGACTGGATTTTGGCGCGATACGCAAACGCTGCGCAAGAACTGGCGCGTCGCAAAGCGCTGGTCGCCGGGCATGCCGGCCGACGACCGAGCTCGGCTCTTCCGTTCATGGCAAAAAGCTGTGCAACGCACGTTGAATTGGGTCGACTAAGACATCTGAAGGCAAGTCTTCTGTGAAATCGACGGAATCTGCGCCCTTACAGGGTAGAATTGGGCCCATTAGCAAAAGGCTCACTAAATTAGTATCGAGGACCTACGATGAACGAACCAGCATCTGACAACGCGGCGGCATCCGGCAAACGCATCGCAATGAGCGCAATCATAGGTGCCGTGGTTGCCGCGGCTATTCTTTTCCTGTTTGTATTACCGGCAGAATATGGCGTTGATCCAACGGGCATCGGAGCAAAACTCGGGCTCACACAAATGACGGCAGAGCCCACTGGCCCGACCCGCACAATCGAAGTCGTAGATGTTCTGGGCGGCAATGAGAATCTGACGGAAATAGAGATTCCAGACTTCGGCGAGCCGATTCCACTGCCAAATACAGATATTCATCAAGGTGAAGACTCACCTATTCGCACGGACACATTGGAAGTGACCATCGCACCCGAAAGCGAAACCGAAGTTAAGACTGTGCTACAAAAGTCTAATGTCATTTTGTATTCATGGCAGACAGACCAGGGCACCGTATACACGGACTTTCATGGGCACGACCCTGAAATGAGCAACGAGTTTTGGGTTCGCTACCTCGAAGACCAAGATGGCAGCAGCGGACACAGCGGCTCGTTGGTCGCACCATTCAACGGCGAACACGGATGGTACTGGCTGAATTACAATGAATTCCCAGTGACCATTACATTAACTGTTACCGGCTTTTATGACGACATCATCGACTACTCAGACTTGTTCTAGTCCGGGCCCAGTCGTAATAACAATAATCCAGCACTGCGAACTCTAGGGGAGGTCTGCTCATGTGGCAGCAAACGTATTTACCTATCAGCGATAACTTGGCGCTTTCCGCGCTGGCGGCTTCTGTACCCATTTTTGTGCTTCTATTGCTCATCGGCGTGCTGCGCAAACCTGCATGGATTGCGGCCGTATGCGGACTCGCGGCGGCAGCAATTATCGCTATTGGCGTCTATGGCATGCCGGTAAATCTTGCTTTCAGCTCGACAATTTACGGCGCTGCCTTCGGAATACTACCCATTGGCTGGATCGTTTACTGGGCAATCGTCCTGTATCGCATCACGCTCGAAACCGGCAACTTCGAGGTTATTAAGGACTCTATCGGCGGCCTTACGTCTGATAGGCGACTTCAAGCCATGCTGATTGCATTTGCGCTGGGTGCGTTTATCGAGGGCTCTGCCGGCTTTGGCACACCCGTTGCGGTTGCAGCAGCAATGATGACGGGCCTCGGCTTTTCGCCATTCTACGCGGCAGGTATTTGTCTGCTCGCTAATACTGCCCCGGTCGCTTTTGGCTCCATCGGCGTGCCAGTCACAACTCTAGCGGTCATTACTGGACTGGACGAAATGGAACTGAGCATTTGGGTCGGACGCCTCTGCGCACCCGTCGCCATTTTCATTCCTGCTTACCTCATTATGGTCATGGGTGGATTCAAGGCATTGAAAGGTGTCATACCCGCAGCCGTCGTCTGCGGATTGAGTTTTGGCGCAATGCAGTTTGCTGTTTCAAACTATGTTGGACCGCAGCTAACGGACATCGCGGCAGCCCTTACCGCCATTCTGGCACTTGTGGGTTTATTGAAAATCTGGAAGCCCGCGGACAAGTTCGAACTCGAAGGCGACCATCAAGCATCCATTCAAATCAACTCACACGGGATGGGCCGCACAGTACTGGCTTGGTCGCCGTATCTTATTCTGGTCGCCTTTGTGCTCGTCTGGGGCAGCCCGATCAATGATTCGCTGGATACAGTCACTGCTTCTTTCGCTTGGCCGGGGCTTCACGAACAGATCCTGCGAGTGGCGCCAGCAGTTGAACAACCCACAGCCTATGCCGCAATCTACAATCTAAACTGGTTATCGGCAGCCGGTTCCGCCTGCGCGCTTGCCACGATGGTCTCGGCGCTTGTTCTGAAATTTTCGGTTGGCAATTACATCAAGTTATTGGGCTCTGTTCTAGTTCAGCTGGCCTTCCCGCTGCTAACGATCGCTTCGGTACTTGGCCTGGCGTATTTGATGAACTACAGCGGCGCGACAGTTACGCTCGGACTCGCCTTTGCGGCAACCGGCGCACTGTTCCCATTCTTCAGCGCCTTGCTTGGCTGGCTTGGGGTGTTCTTAACAGGCAGCGACACTTCCGCTAATGCACTGTTTGGTAACTTGCAGGTAGTGACTGCCAACCAGCTCGGCTTTAATCCCGCCATTATGGCTTCGGCCAATTCCGCGGGTGGAGTCATGGGCAAGATGATCAGCCTGCAAAGTTTGGCAGTTGCGGTGGCAGCAACGGGCATGTCCCGTTCTCAAGAGGGCGAGTTGTTCCGCTTCACCTTTAAGCACAGCGTGTTCCTGGCCTGCGTCTTAGGATTGTTGACCTGCGTTTACGCCTATTTGCTCTGACAGAGCTCAAATGCTCGGTCGGCTTTAGCGGCAAAGAAAAAGTCACTTTCTGTTAGGCCACCGATCTTGTGAGTCCAAATTTCGACCTTGCACCGTCCCCATCGGACGGTGAGGTCGGGGTGATGGTTTTCCGCTTCCGCAACATCGGCAACTCGGTTGGCAAAAGCCATAGCAGCAACGAAATTGCCAAACCCGTATTCACGTTGAAGATGCCCATCGGCATTGAGTTGCCAACCGCTGCCCACCTGCGTCAGCAAATCAGCGATGGAATTCGCGTCCAGTGGCAAAGTGCCCGCCGGACAAAGCACACACGCATGATCGGCGAGTGTCATATCAGTCGTCGACCACCAGACCGGCGAGTCGCACGAGGTCTGCGAGAGAGCGCACGCCCATCTTGTGCATAACGCGGGCGCGATGGAGTTCTACTGTCCGCTGGCTAACACCAAGATCGAGTGCGATGACCTTATTGGCGCAACCCTCTACAACCTTTTGCATGACTTCGGTTTCCCTTGGCGTCAAAGATGCAACACGCTTTCTCGCATCAAGCTCAACTTGCCGTCTTGCTAATCTTTCCGTATCTAACTGCAATGCCTCGTGAATTCGATCGATTAAATCCTGGTCGCGAAAGGGCTTCTGAATGAAATCCAGCGCACCAGACTTCATTGCCCCTACCGCCATCGGCACATCACCATGACCCGTGATAAAGATTGTAGGAATCGCGATATGCTTCTCGATGAGCCGTTCCTGCAGTTCCAGACCACTCATGCCCGGCATGCGTATATCAGCTAACAAGCACGCATGCCGCGACGGGTCCAAAGATCGCAAAAAATCTGTAGCGTTTGAAAATACTTGACACTCTAGACCGACAGATCGCAACAACATGCTGAGCGATTCCAATATCGCTTCGTCATCATCTACGACGTACACGATCGCACCATCATCGTCACTCATTGTTAGCCCCTTGCACTGCAGCAGGAAAATCTGCCTCAAAAATTGCACCACCCATCGGATTACCCCGGTAGCGCAACTTCCCGGAATGAGATTCTACAATAGTGCGACTAATGGCCAATCCCACGCCAAGTCCGTCATTCTTAGTTGATACAAACGGGTGAAACACTGCGTCGTTCAATCCCTTCGCGACACCTGGCCCGTGATCCGTGACCTTTACGCCCACGCCCCCGTCAATCAATTTGTCCGTTCTGATGACAATACCTTTTTCGCGCTTGTCTTTACGCAACGCGCGCATAGCATCAACTGCATTTCTCGTAAGATTCAATACCACTTGCTGGATCTGCACCGCATTGCCATATATTGGGGGTAGGTCTTCAGAGTATTCAAGAGTCAGCGCAATGTCAGCGTTCTTGGCATCTACGGCAATTAGACCAACCACGTCCTGAATAATGTCATTTAAGCAAATAATTTCTTTGCCTGGCTCTTGCTTGCGAATAAAATTCCGCAAATTTTCGATGACGGATGCTGCACGATGCCCCTGCTCTGTCACTCTCGAGCAGATCTTCTTCAACTCATCCTTCGAGAAATTGTCGCTGTCGAGTAAACGCCCACCTGCCTGTGCGTACGTCGCGATGGCGCTGAGCGGCTGATTAATTTCGTGCGCGATACCCGCCGCCATTTCGCCCATGAGGCTGAACCGTGCTACATGCGCTAAACGGCTCTCCAGCTCCGCCTGCTTTCTTTCTGCGCTTCTTTGAACAGTAAGGTCTCTAATAAACCCAACAAAAAAGGACTCGTCAGCCTTTCGCGCCTCACCAATCGAAAGCCAAATGGGAAAGCGCGTGCCGTCTTTCCTTAACCCTTCAACCTCTCTTCCCGTTCCGATCACCTTTGCTCGGCGCGTAGTCAAAAAGTTCTTGATATAACTCGAGTGGCTGGAACGATGAGGCTCTGGCATCAAAATATCGACTTGTTTGCCGATAACTTCGTCCGCCTGGTAGCCAAACAAACGCTCCGACGAGGCATTGAATGCTTCGATACTCCCTTGCGGATCAATTATCACAATTCCGTCCACTGCCGCTGACAACAGGGCTTGCAGCTCGGAATTAGATTCTTCCTCAGGTTGGCGTCGTTTGCTGACCCTCATACGTATATCCCACGGCTGACTCGGAAATCAAATCAAGTAGAGTAATTATACCGCTCTAAAGCGAGTCGATGATGTATTCATTATCCATTGAAGAGACCCGACAATGAAACCAATCCAGAGTATTCTCGCCGTTGTGGATCCCACCACGGATGTATATCCAGCCGCGGAGCATGCGTGCCACTTCGCGTCTCAGCTCGGCGCGACCGTCGAGCTATTTATTTGTGACTATGACCAATATCTGTCGGGAGAACGCTTCTTTGACACTAAAGGGCTGTCGAAAGCGCGTGAACACCTCATCGAGCGGCACAAGAAGCACCTTCAAACAATTGCCAATTCCTTAAAGGAAAAAGGCTGTAAGGTGAAGACCGACGCAAGATGGGACTATCCCCTTGCAGATGGAATTCTGCGAAAAGCATCGGAATCCAAGTGTGACCTGCTCGTCAAAGAAACGCATTATCACAATGTACTGAAACGTTCAGTGTTCTCAAATACAGACTGGGAACTCATTCGTGGCTGTGAGTCTCCGCTGCTTTTGACGAAACACGACACAATGATGGATAAACCATCGATTATTGCTGCCGTAGACCCCGTTCACGATAAAGACAAACCGGCTCGCCTGGACTATGAAATTCTGAATCAAGCCGCTGCACTCGCGAAGGCCACCAACGGGTCACTGCACATATTTCATTCGTACGATCCTGCACCGGCATATGCTGTTTCAGCAGACTCGATGGCGTTTCCAATCTCTGCACCGGTGCGTGAAATTGCCGAGGGTCTGAAACGGCAGCATGAAACTGCCATGAACGAACTGCTTAAGCAGTGGAAGACAAATATCGACTACTCCATACATCTCATTGAAGGCGATGTCAGACACAGCTTGTTAGAACTGATTGAAGAGGTCAATGCCGACGTAGTCACGATGGGAGCCGTGTCCAGGAACGCGCTTAAGCGACTCTTCTTGGGCAGTACGGCAGAACAAATTCTTGACCACGTGCCGTGCAACCTCTTAATCGTCAAGACCCCTGCGGAGAGCTAGCAAAGCTAGTCCGCAGGGGCTTGGTTGAACGAACAGGGGTTTACGCACGGCATCCGTGACACCCCCGCTGATTTTCGCTAGTGGACTTTTATGGCCAGCGACTTGGGCTTTTCGTCTTCCGCTTTGGGGATTTGCACGGTCAAAACACCGTCTTTGCATTCCGCCTTGATCCCGGAAGGATCGACATTCTCTGGCAGTGAGAAGCGGCGCAAGAACTCACCATAGTAGAATTCCCTGTGATGCTCTTTCTCGTCGTCCGTGCTCTTCTCGACGCGTCTCTCACCCTTTAGAACCAGCACATCGCCTTCAACGGCGACACTGACATCTTCACGTTTAACGCCCGGTATATCCATCCTGACGGTATACCTCTTGTTGTCTTCAACGATTGAAGAGGAAGGCCGCCAAACAGCACTAGCACTCGCCTCTTCGCCGGATCCGGTCGGCCGGCCTAGCGCGACATCGCCCGCATAGCGATCGAACAAACGATCAAAGTCCCGCAAAGGCGCCCAATTAATCAGTCTCATTGTTGCTACTCCACTAAGTAAGTTCTGTTGGTAACGACATAGTGTCGGAACGGCCAATTTCAATCTCTTGAAATACTCTGAAGCTACCCGCACATAGACTGGTTAAAGTTAATACGGCCCAAAGAAAAGGGCCGGCGAGTCTTCACTCACCGGCCCTAAACTGGGCTAACCTCAACTGCACGCTATGTTGTTCGGCGCGCCTGGTGCTGTTGAGAAAGACTAAGCAATCAACTAAATCGAAAAGCCTTCCTTAGATAACGGCATGGATCTCACTCTGTGCCCTGTTGCGGCAAAAATTGCATTGCACAACGCTGGCGCTGCCGGCGGAAATGCTGGTTCTCCAATACCCGTTGGCGAGTAATCTGACTGCAAGAAGTGCACATCGATCGATGGCGCCTGGTTAATTCTCAATATTGGGTAACGATCAAAATTACTTTGCTCTACGCGGCCGTTTTCAAAGGTAATTTCCAGACCCATCGCAGTGCTAATGCCGTCGATCACCGAACCCTGACACTGATTCTCAGCGCCACTTAAATTGACAACGGGCCCAATATCGGCGGCAACCGTTACATGATGCACCGTGACTTTGCGGTTTTCGTCGACACTGGCATCTATAACCTCGGCAATGTGTCCTGCATGACTAAAGTGAAATGCCAAGCCGAGACCTCGGCCGCGCGGCATATTGCGTCCCCAGCCGGCCTGCTCTGCAGCCAACTTGATTACATTAGCCGCGCGCTCGGTATTCAATGACCGCGAGTTACCGGGTTCTAGCCAACGCGGATCGCCCATGACCTCCAACAAGAATTCCAAATGATCGCGCTTTGCCGCTACGGAACACTCATGCATGAATGACTGCACTGCAAATGCGATGGCATTAGAGCCCGGCGCCCGCCATGGGCCGGTTGGAATACCGGACGCAAGCACCGATTGACTTATGCGCGCATTGTCTAAAACGTTGGCAGGAAACTCCTGTGGCGAGAGGTTTGCAGCGCTGACGGGTGAAGTTGAACCCTCACGCGCAAACGTTATGAAATGATCGTCCCACGCGGAAAGCTTCCCGGAATCGTCGATCGAAGCCTTAAATGAATGAAACCCACCTGGACGGTAGTAATCGAACGCCATGTCGTCTTCGCGTTTCCACTGAGCCTTGACTGGCACACCGACCTGCTTGGCAATAGCAGCCGCTTCGCAAACACTGTCATTGGCTAAACGTCGGCCAAACCCGCCGCCGCCGCGCAGTTGATGCAACGTTACTTTTTCCGTTGGCAGATTCAGCAATGCTGCAACCGCTTGAACTGCTGCCTGCGGCGTTTGCGTTGGCGCCCAAATCTCAATCGAATCGCCTTTAAACCATGCAGTACAATTTTGCGGTTCCAAATCTGCGTGCGAAGCAAATTGATAAGTGTAAAAACCTTCTGCACTAGCCGACGCCTGCTCGAACGCGCGATCGACATTACCTTTATCGGTTAGTTTTTCCGTCCCGGCGCGAGCACTTAATGCTCGAGCTGCGGCCATGTGCTCGGACCAGCTATCGGTCGCCGCGCTGCTGACATCCCATTCCACCTGCAACTGACTGTGCGCCTGAAATGCCGACCATGTTGAATCTGCAACAATCGCGACTCCAGACAGCACTGCCGGTGCAGCAGGGCCAAATTCTATCGGCGTGCCATTCTGCTCGACGATAAACGCGTCCTTAATGCCACGCATCTCCTTGATTGCATCGAGATTCGCAGATGCAACACGTGCACCAATCTGCGGCGCCTTAGCAAACGTTGCATAAACCATGTTCGGCAACTTCTGGTCGATTCCAAACAATGGCTGACCAGTTACAATCTTCTCATTGTCGACACCGGTAATTCGCTTGCCTAAGAGCCGGTATTCAGAACGTGCTTTTAAAGTTACAGAATCCGGGCTGGGCACAGGCAAAGATGCAGCACGATTCGCCAACTCGGCATAGCGTAATCTTCGATTGCCCGCATCATGAATAACGTAACTATTCTCTGTGCGGAGCTGCGCTGCCGGGACACCCCATTCGGCAGACGCGGCGGCGACCAACATTGCACGTGCAGTTGCGCCTGCCTGACGCAACGGATCCCAGTTCGTTGGGATTGATGTCGAACCGCCAGCAACTTGGGCGCCATATTTCTCAAAGCTTATCTCTGCCTGTTCGACTCGCACGTCGTCCCAATTAGCGTCAAGCTCTTCTGCCACAATCATGGGCATAGCCGTCTTGACGCCCTGCCCGACTTCGGGATTCTTTGAAAACAATACAATGGAGCCGTCTGGCACTATTTGGACATATGCATTCGCAACGAAAGTTCCACTGACCTGGGCCTGAGCCTTACCAGGTGTCACGCCCAATGAGAACCCGATGACTAAACCACCACCGGCTACCCCAGTCAGCTTTATGAAGTCGCGACGATTAAATGCCGTTGACCGGGCATCCACCGCCTCAGCCTGCTGTTTCTGCATAAATTCTGGAACATAAGGATCTACGTCTGTTCTGTCGATGCTCATGATGCTCCTCCAGTTCGGCCGGACCCATTGTTGCTGGCCATCTTGTCCGCTGCGTTGTGCACAGCCTTGCGAATACGCGTGTATGTGCCGCAGCGGCAAATGTTGGCGGCCATAGCCGTATCGATTTCTGCATCGTTGGGCGCCGGATTCGCTTCGAGCAGCGCTGTTGCGCGCATGATTTGGCCCGCCTGACAGTAGCCGCACTGCGGGACGTCTTCTTCGATCCAGGCTTCCTGAACGGCAGTTAGTTGACCGCCACTTGCCAGACCTTCAATCGTCGTGATGTCTTGATCGACTACGTTTTGCGCTGGAATCTGGCAAGACTGAATTGGAAATCCATTGAGATGGATCGTACAGGCGCTGCATTGGCCGACACCGCAACCGTATTTGGTTCCTACCAATCCCAAGGTGTCGCGCAGAACCCACAGTAATGGCGTTTGCGGGTCGACTTCATCACCAATCTCATGGGACTGGCCGTTGATAGTGAGTCGAAACATTGAAGTCTCCTGTATCCGAACGTAAGCAAGAAGTCTCCAGCAAATGCAGCACTGACGCAAGCCAAAACACCGCGATTCGGGCCAATCAGGGCCTATTCCCTGGCAAATCGGAACTCGATTTGCGACAGAGAATAGCCTTGAATCTCGA